>JBFMBA010000275.1:14124-19251 GCA_040755475.1 Thermodesulfobacteriota bacterium | reverse complement strand
AAGCGGCCTGGACCAGTTCAACCATCTGTCATGGTACATACGGGGAGGTGGCCGGGCACTCTACCTGGAATATTATCAGAAGATGCTCAAGGCGGACGTGATGGCGTTTCTGTATGCACCGGACGGACCCGAATGCTTCGGCTGGTATAAGAGGGTGCCGAAAACGGTCGCCGAGTATACGAAGATGCGGGTCCGCATGTCTTCCGGTCTGCCATCGGACGTACTCAAGGAGATGGGCGGCATTCCTGTCAACCTGCCGTCGCAGGAAGTTGTCCCCGCGGCTGAAAGAGGTCTCCTCGACGGCCTCGAGTGGATCAACCCCGCCAACGATCTCAAACTGGGAATCTACGATGTTTTCAAGAACTACTCCATCCAGGGTCTCCACCAGGCGATCGACATCGCGGACATCGTCATCAACGGCAAGAGGTGGCGCGAGCTTCCTCCGGATCTTCAGACAATCGTCGAAGTCGCCTGCACGACGTCGATTTTCGAAGCCCTGATGTACTTCGTGGATGAAAACGCCAAGGCCCTTCAGATCCTGGTAAAAGAAAAGGGAGTCAAGATGTTCGACGCCCCGCCCGATTACGCTGCGGCCTTCATCAAAGCGGCAAAGAAGGTGTTGTCAAAATTCGAGGAGAAAGACGCTTTCTTTAAAAAAGTCCTGGAATCGCAGAGAAAATTCGCGAATGTCGTGGTACCTTACACCAAGGAAACCAACAAGCTGACACAGCTCATCGCCGGGGCTGCGGAAGGTCACTGAGCGATTTCCGGGTGAATGCCTCGCAACAGAGGCCTGATGGTAACAGCCTTATCTTGACCGGCCGATCCTCCCGATCCAACCGGGGGGCGGCCGGTCAGGTAAGTTGTTATATCCCGGAATGCCCGTCGGGATAGTCGGTCCCGCTTTTTCAAACCAAGGGGATATGCACTGAGATCAACCGTCCTTACATTTTGGAGCGTCATGACATGAATAACTTGTTTAAGATCATCAAGGTGATTGACCAGATCAGCCAATGGTCGGGGAAAGCCATTTCCTGGCTGATCATCCCCATGGCGGCCGTGCTGGTCTGGGAGGTGTTTATCCGCTACGCCTTCAGCCCTACGCTCTGGGCTGTGGATATAGCAACCATGCTGTACGGAACACATTTTTTCATTGCGGGAGCCATGACCCTGTACCTTGGAAAGCATATCCGGACCGATTTCTTTTATGATAAATGGGCTCCCCGCACGCAATGCTGGGTCGACGTGCTCTGCTATCTGCTGCTGTTTCTCCCCGGGATGGTAATGTTCTTCTGGCTGAGCTGGGATTTTGCGGCCGAATCCTGGGATTTGAGGGAAGAGCTCATGACGACGTGGAGACCTCCCGCATACTGGTTTAAATCGGTCATCCCTCTGAGCGCGGCCTTGCTGCTGCTGCAGGGAATTTCGGAACTTTTCAAATCCATCATATTGTTGAGGACGGGACAGGATATCCGCCACCGGGAAGCTCCTACCGAAATCATGTAATCCGCTATCCCACCCCGGTGAAACCCTGCCGGAACCGGAGGGGATCGCTGGTTTTTTTTAATACATGAAGCTGATTGGGTTTTGGAGGTATAAATGAGTTTAGAAATTTACGGGCTGTTACTCCTGGTGATCCTCTTTGGCGCCATTTGCGTGGGTTTCCCAATTTCCTTCACCTTGATCACCCTCGGCGTGGTCTTCGGCTATATCGGCCTCGGCGAGAGGGTGTTCTACCTGATGACCCTTTCGTTCTTCGGAACGATGCAGGACACCGTTTTGGCCGCCGTGGCTCTGTTCACCTTCATGGGCTACCTGCTGGAGCACGCAGGTCTCATGGAACGGCTTTTCAAGGCGGTTCAACTCCTGTCCGGCCGGCTTCATGGTTCGCTGTATCTGGGAACGATCTTCTCGGCGACGCTCTTTGCGGCAGCCACCGGAATCGTCGGCGCCTCCGTCACGATCATCGGCTTGATGGCCGCGCCCATCATGAAAAAGGCACGATATGACACGGGGCTCAGCGCCGGGACGATCTGCGCGGGAGGCACGCTGGGCATCCTGATACCCCCGAGCGTGATGCTCGTCGTCATGGGACCGGTGATGTCGGTTTCCGTTGCGCGCCTGTACGCGGCCGCGCTTCTTCCCGGCATCATGCTCGCCTCGTTCTATGTCATCTACACCATGATCCGTGTCATGATCAAACCCCAACTCGGTCCGCCTCTGTCCGAAGCGGAGCTCGACATACCCTTGAGCCATATGCTTCGAGAGTTTTTTGTCGGACTATTGCCCCCGACGGTCCTCATCCTGGCAACACTGGGAACCATTATGACAGGAATCGCCACACCCACGGAAGGGGCCGCGCTCGGCTGCCTGGGCGCTTTTGTGGTAACCATCCTCCACAAGAGCCTGACCTGGGACATCCTGAAGCGATCCGCCTTCCGCACGGCCGAAACAACAAGCATGGTGATGATACTTCTGGCGGCATCCACATTCATGGGAACGGTTTTCTCCTCTATGGGAACACCCGCCTTCATCGCCAAGACCCTGCTTTCCTGGAACCTCCCCCCCTGGGTCTTCCTGTTCGGCATATTGGCGGTCTGTTTCATCCTGGGCTGGCCCCTGGAATGGGTTCCCATCGTAGTCGTCATTGTCCCGATCTTCCTCCCGATCATCACGGATCTGAAGATCGATATGATATGGTTCTGCATTCTGCTGGCCGTCACGCTCCAGACCTGCTGGCTCTCGCCTCCGGTGGCCCTGTCGGCCTATTACCTCAAGGGGGTTGAGCCCTCCTGGGAGCTGCTGGACATCTACAAGGGGATGATGCCGTTCATGGGCCTCCAGGTTTTGGGAGTAATCATCGTGTATCTGTTTCCGCAGATCGTGCTCTGGCTTCCCAACCTTCTGTTCTGATGAGAGAAACATCGCGTCGTTCAATACCACGTGCCACGGGAACCCTCCGCTGCAGGCCGGAGGCAGCGAGCGAGTCGGTACGCAATATGTGTGTTGGCATGAACCCCAGGGCAAGCCTTGGACCCTTTCAAAAGACCGACCCAGGGACCAGGGATTCATTAGATCAATCGCTTTCACTATCAAAGGGAAAAGATTAATCGAGAATTGAAGCCCGATTTTGAAAGATACCTGAAGACTCTCCACTGTGAGGAGCCCGACCGGGTGCCTTTAGGGGACTTTCATGTGGACATGAGACCCATGGAGGCCTTTACGGGCAGACCAGTCAAGACCCTGCAGGACCATGTGGACTTCTGGCACAGTGCCGGTTTTGACTACATAACGTCCCCCTCTGGCATTCTCGAGCCGGCCAGCGCGCCCAAAGGGATGATGGTAAAGGGTCATGAGGTTCGCACCGAATATGGAGACAGGGTTTCCCGGAAGTGGGCAAACACCCATGAGGGGGGCCTGACAAATTGGGAACAATACGAGAAGTACAAATGGCCCAATGCGGATGATTTCGATTTCTCCAAATGGAGTGCTTTTGACAGGATCCTTCCAACAGGGATGAAGGCAATCCTTCTTCTGGGAAAGATCTACACTCCGGCCTGGATGTACATGGGTGCGGAGACCTTCTTCAACACACTGGAGCAGGACGAGGAACTCGTGGCGGCGATCATCAACCGGATCGGCGAAATTCAGTATCAGACCTTGCTGAGAGTCACCGAGCACCCCTGTGTGGGGGCGGTGCTCAACTCGGACGACATCGCCTTCAATACGGGTCTTCTGGTCAACCCGAAATATTTGAGGAAATACGTCTTCCCCTGGTACAAGAAAATGGGTGAGATCTGCCGGGAGAAGGGAATTGGTTTCATCTTCCACAGCGACGGCGACTGCACGGAGGTGATGGACGACCTGATTGATTGCGGATTTCAGGGCTTCAATCCCATCCAACCCAACGCCATGGATATTGTCGAGGTGAAAAAGAATTGGGGAAAGAAGCTTTGTCTGATCGGAAATATCAACCTCGATTCGACCCTCACTCTGGGAACCCCCGAGGATGTCAGAGCGGAGGTATACGAGAGGATCCGGACGATCGGCCCGGGCGGCGGCTACATGGTTGCCTCGTCGAACACCATCACCGACTACGTTCCCATGGCCAATATGAGAGCCCTTCTGGAGGCAACCTATGAGTTTGGAAAGTATCCGATCGAGTTGGAAGAGGGAGGCGTCGAAGGGAAGTTCTGGACGTCTCGCACCAAGGTGCGGAAGATCAAAACGACGAAGTTGGAAACGGGCCTCGATGTAGATGCCTATGTGGACGCTTTAATCGCAAATGATATTCCAAAGGTAATTGCGACGACGCAGAAGGATATCGACAGCGGGACAGCCCCACGGGACGTCGTTTCAATGGGGTTGATCCCGGCAATCACGATTATCGGAGAGAAATTCCAGAATGGTCAGATCTACATTCCAGAGATGATGATTGCGGCGCGTGCGATGTCGACGACTCTGGAGCATTTCAAGGAAATGCTTGCCGGCAAGGGTGAGACGAAGAAGATGGGAATGGTCATGATTGGAACGGTTCAAGGGGATCTCCATGATATAGGAAAGAACCTGGTGACTATGATCCTGAAGGGTCAGGGCTTCCAGGTGGAGGACCTCGGCGTCTCCGTGAGCACGGAAAAGTTGATCCAGGCGGTCGGCGATAGGAAACCGGAAATCCTGGCGATGAGCGCCCTTTTAACCACGACGATGACCGAGATGAAGAACACAATTCAGGCTCTTAAGGCGGCCGGTCTAAGGCAGCAGGTGAAGGTGATTGTGGGCGGGGCGCCGGTGACTCCGGCGTTTGCGGAGCAGATCGGGGCGGACGGCACGGCATATGACGCCCCGGGTGCGGCCAAGCTCTGCATGGATCTTTTGAAATAGCGGGATGTCTTCCTACTGTTTTGTATATTTGGTTGCCGGTGTCATATACAGAAGAGCCGGGAAGATCAAGGAAGTGCCCCAGAAGTGGTAATTTGGGTCGATCGATTGAAATCGACTCAAAAAAACACCCTGATTGTGAAGCAAACAGACTCTTAAACTGGTGTAAGATGACAAAGACAGGAAGGGCCCCCCTCAAGAAGGCCGCCAAAAATTAAAATGGGGTCCGGGTGTATACACAGACCAAAG
>JBFMBA010000275.1:0-14114 GCA_040755475.1 Thermodesulfobacteriota bacterium | reverse complement strand
CCGTCATGACGGCGGCAAAAAAGGATCTGGAGATCCGGGTGTATCCTCTGCCGAAAGTCAAGCCGGGGTGCATCCTGGTCAGGATCACCTGCTGCACCATTTGCGGCTCGGACCTCCATACCTGGACGGGAAGGCGAAAATCGCCGGTGCCGATCATCCTCGGTCACGAGATCGTAGGGAAAATCGTCGAACTCGGCGAGGGGGTGACCCTCGATTCGGCCAATGCCCCTTTGAGGGTCGGGGACCGCATCACCTGGACCATCATGGACAACTGCGGCAAATGTTACTTCTGCCGGGAGAAAGGGCTCATGATGAAGTGCACCCACCTGAAGAAGTACGGTCACGACAGTTGTGCCGATGATCCCCATTTCGTGGGAGGCTTCGCGGAATATTGCTACATTACACCCGGTACATGCGTCATCCGGGTGCCGGATGAACTGACCGATGAAGAGGTAACCCCCGCCAACTGTGCGCTGGCGACGGTGGTGGCCGGCTGGGATGCCATCGACATTCGCTCTTTTGAAAACGTCCTCATCCAGGGCGCCGGAGCGCTCGGCGTCTACGCGTCAGCCCTGGCAAGACACTATGGATGCCGCCGGATCATCGTCGCCGACATCATGGAGCACAGGCTTCAATTCGTGAAGAGATTCGGAGCCACCGATACGATCAATACACAGGGACTCCAGGATGAAGCGGTGATTGCAATCGTCAAGGATCTTACTGGCGGTTTCGGCGTGGATGCCGTCATGGAACTCGCCGGGTTTCCCGCCCTTCTCCCCCTGGGTCTGAAATGCCTTCGCACAGGCGGCCGTCTGGTCGAAATCGGTAATGCGTATGCAGGCGCTTTTTTTACCTGCGACGCGTCGGACATCATATTTAAATGCCTCACCATCAAAGGTATCCATAACTACGATACGATTCATCTGCAGAAGGGGATCGATTTCCTGCAGATGACCCGGGATCGTTTTCCCTACGGGGAAATTGTAGGTGAGAGCGTGTCGCTGGGTGAAATCAACAGGGGATTGAAGATAGCGGAATCGGGAAAAGCGATACGTGTGGCCGTAAAACCCTGAGTGGTGGAGACGTGTCTGAAGGTAAGCGGTGATTTTTCACCGAATACGGACGTCATCATATACCGTGTATCATCGTCTCCCCATGACAGGTAAGCCCCTTCATCGAATCAAACCGCTGAAGGGGCTTTCTTTTACCGCAATCAAACAAATCCCGCTCGACCGCAGTGGATGCGACCGGAGAGAATGCCTTCAAGAAAGCTTTGCGACTCCATCTGCTTACAGATCGTCACATTTCCGGCTCGCAAGGAGGCAGGCATCAATTCCGGCGGCCTCTGCATAAATTTTGTTGACAACCCGAACATGACCAAAGTATTGAAGCTCAATGAACGTGAATCACCTGAAAGCGTTTTATGCCGTTGCGAAGGCAAAAGGGTTTACGCATGCCGCCAGGCAGTTGAACGTCTCGCAGCCGACCCTCAGCATGCAGGTCAAATCCCTGGAAAAACGCTTTTCCGTTCCCCTTATCAAAAGAAACAAGAAGACGTTCGAATTGACCGAAGAGGGGAAACTCGTTTTCACCCACGCGGAGAAGATCTTTCTTCTGATTCATGATCTGACCAAGGAACTGGAAAATTTCGAATCGCACAACATGGTCATCGGTTCGACGTCCTATATTTCCAACCACGTCCTGCCCGAGATCCTGCAAGCCATACAAGAGAAATTCAGCGACGTGAAGGTGCAGATATACACCGGCCTGTCCAAGGAGATCCTCAACAAGGTGGTGGACTACGAGCACCATCTGGCCGTCATCGCCCGGGTGCCCTATCCGGACAACGTCGTATCGATACCGGTGCTCAAGGCGCAGCTCGTGTTCATCTCCAAGGACGACATGGGCGGGCAGGTCAGCCTCAAGGATCTGGTGAATTCCCCCATCATCCTGCCCGAACGGGGATCGGCGACGCGGGATTACCTGCTCCATGCGTTCCAGTCCCGGGACTGGACCATCACCCACAGCATCGAATGCGAGAACCCGCCGGCGATCCGGCACATGGTCCAGCTGGGGATGGGCGGGGCATTCTTTCCCCTGTTCAGCGTTCAGCGGGATGTGCAGGAAGGCCGGTTCCACATGGCTGTGGTCAAGGAGGATTTATCGCTGGACTACGATCTGGTCTTTCTGCAGGACCGGCGGAGTTCACCTCCCGTCAGAATATTCATCTCCGCCATGAAGAAACTGCAGAGGAGCCATTCTAGATCCGGTTGAGGGCGTTGAGCGGGGCCTTTCCCTGCGACACCCGGAGGATATTTTCCCGAAAATAGGCGTACCGCTTTCGGTGAAATTTCAATCCGTCCGGCATGCCGGCGGTGTGCGGGGTCAGGATCACGTTTTCCATTGTGCGAAGCGGGCTCTCCTTCGGCAGCGGCTCCTTCTCGAAGACATCCAGCCCCGCCCCCGCGATACGCTTCGCCTGCAGGGCCTCGATCAGCGCCGCCTCATCGACCACGGGGCCCCGCGATGTATTGATCAGAAAGGCCTCTTTCCTCATGGCATCCAACTCCCGGCGACCGATCAGATGACGGGTACGGTCATCGAGGAAGGTGTGCAGCGTGATCACGTCGGAACGGGAGAGCAGGGTCGCCATGTCCGTCATGCATACATCCCCGTCCGCGTCCACGGGGCGGATGTCATATCCCAGAACCTTCATCTCGAAGGCCAGGGCCCTTCGCGCGACCGCCCGGCCGATACTACCCATCCCCACGATCCCGATGGTCTTGCCCGCCACCTCGGACCCCGTATAGTCCACGCCGTACTTACCCCGCTTCATCGCTCCGTCCAGGTGGACCATCGCCTTGTACCAGCACAGGATCAGCGCAAACACGTGCTCGGCGACGGCAACGGTGTTGACGCCCGCCGCGTTGGCGACGTAGATGCCCCTTTGGGTGCATTCGGCGATCTCCACGTTGTCGAAGCCCGCCCCGGTCTGAACCAGCCTGAGTTTCTTAGCCCGGTCCAGAAAGGGTCCGTCGACCTTCACATGTTCGGGAATGATCACCTCGGCATCGGCCAGTACAGGTTCCATCTCCCGCGCCGCTACGATGACCACCCGCCAGTCGGAAGGGAATTGTCCGACGATCATCTCAATGGATGTCTTCGAAAAATCCCCGACGATGACGATCTTCATAGTCTTTCTCCTCGCAGAACCGAGAGCCGGCCTCGGCATGATCCACCGTCGCAATCGGCTATCCGTTTATTCTCCAAATCATGTTGTTTTTCCATGGCTTTTCAACGGTTACACGAGACACGCCAACCCCGGTCTGTTCACCGCATTCCCTGCTTGCGTTACCGTACCCCCGTCGACGGCCTCTTCACCTTGCGGGTCAGCGACTCTATCCATTCCCTCTTTTCATGGTCATAGGTCTTGACCACGACCCCATCGGGATACAGAAGGAGGGAATTCGTCCAGATATTTTCGTGCTTGGTCCCCTTCCGATCTTCTTCCGACAGGTAGCTGCTTCCGTTCATGTCGGGGTTATGGATGTTCAAGACCCGCTGTTCGTAGAGATTGATCGGATGATTGAAATTCGCGTTGGACGGCGCGATGTGGGCATGGCCCGACACCCACAGGAACACCTGGGGGTTTTCCACGAGAATCCTGCGAATCTCACGGTGAGGTTGGGCCATGTAATTGACCGGATCCCGGTCAAGGAGGTTCCCGCCTCCGATGGTGCCTTCCAGGGGTCCGTGAAAGAAGACGATTGTCGGGACCTCCGGGTTCTTGGACAGTTCGGCGCGCAGCCAGTCCCGTTGGGTGTCGGACAGGGCGGTCCGGTAACTCACGTAGAGGTGATCGGTGGACAGAAAGACGAGCAGGTAGGGGTCGACCTTCCGGGTATAGTAGATCTCCGGCAGCGCGAAGGTCTCCTTGAACCGCCGGAGCTTTGTCCTGCGCGCCGTGCCCGAAGCGGCCACCACGTGCTTCCCCCGGGCAATTTTTTCCTTGGGGTTGAATGGATTGATATCATAATAGATGTACTCGTGGTTTCCGACGATGGGGTAAAAGGGCTTCTTCAGCCTGCCAAGGAATTGCCTGACGAAGGCGTATTCTTCAACGGACCCGTTGTCTTCGCAGATATCCCCCAGGATGACCACCATGTCCAGATCGTGCCAGGTGTTGAGTGTTTCGATAGCCTTCTCCTTCTTCGGGAGGATTCTGCCGGGGAGGTGCAGGTCGGAAAGGACCGCGATATGGTGATAACCCTTCTCCGCGGCCGGTGAGGCCTCGCAGAGCCGAACCCCGTCCGCCGCGTTCAGCGCAGCGGCTCCCAATAGGGCGATGAGCCATTTTTTCATTTTCATCTCCATCGAAATCTTCCCCCAAAGAATAGGACGGATCCCCGGACCCGGGCAGGCCTTTTTTCCATCTTCATCTGTTCATCTCCGTGCCTCCCTCCAGCGCAACGATCCGTTCCAGCGCTCCCGCGGTGGCCTCGACGGCATTGCGGTGTTTCGGCTCCCCCTTGGGTTCAAAATTGATGGGACCCGGATAACCGACGGCGTAGAGCATCCGGAACAGTTCCAGCCACTGGATGGTGTCGCCCTCGCACAGCGGAGGGAAATGATCCTCGCCGTTCTTAAAGCCGTGAAGGTGGAGATGCAGCAAATGGCGGCGGCACATCCCTATAATCCGGGCAGGTCCTCCTGGAACCGTCATCGGATTTGCCCCATCGCCGTTTCTCACATGACCGATATCGAGAATCATGCCGACCTGGGGATGGCCGAGCCTGTCGAGAAAGGAAACACGATCCTCGACCCATAATCCCTCATCCTTGAAATTCTCTATCAACAGGACCACCCCGGTTCCCTCCACATACCGCGCCAGCTCCGAGTAGCAGGCCAGCAGCGTGTCGTCCGTCTCGCGGGCGTGCGTCCCCCATAGCGTACCGCCCAAATCGACCAACGTGTCGATCTGTCGCTTGCAGATATCGACACGGGCCGTTCGTTGCGTTTCGGTATCAAGATGGGAAAAATGGGTCATGTTGGCATGGTACGCAATAATACGAACACCGCATGCGCGGGCTGCGTCACCGATGTACTTCATCGACCCAGGATGGGTCATGTCAAATTGATCTGGGCTTTCGAGCAGTTCTACCTGCGTGATTCCGTTTTTCGCCAGTTCCTCAAAAGCACGACCGTCAACCGGCCGATATTTCCAGTAAACGACCGTGGAAATGGATTGTCGCTTCATCAGCGCATCAAGGGTATAAAATGATTCATTTTCAGGCATTTGAGAATTCTCCCTCGGATTGTTCTCGCCCTCAGGAAGGTCCCTCCCGTAACCATACGAAACGGAACGCCCTACCGCCGGATGCAGGCCACCGCGTGGTCCGGTCCGATCGGTTTGAGTTCCGGCACCACCGAGGCGCATTCCGGCATGGCCTCTTCGCAGCGGGTTCGGAACACGCATCCCGAGGGGGGGTTGATCGGACTGGGAATGTCTCCTTCGAGGAGTTTGAAGGGCCGTCTTATTCTCGGATCGGGCATCGGGATCGCTTCCATCAACGCCAGCGTATAGGGATGCCTGGGCGAGTTGAAGAACTCCCTGGTTCCCGCCGTCTCCATGATGTGCCCCAGGTACATGACGGCAACGCGATCGGAGATGTGCTGGACGACCGCAAGGTCATGCGAGATGAACAGAATCGTCAGCCCGAGCCGACCTTTCAATTCGGACAGAAGGTTGATCACCTGCGCCTTGACCGAGACGTCCAGCGCCGAAACCGGCTCGTCCGCTACGACAAAGCTCGGCCCGGGGGCCAGCGCCCGGGCAACGCCGATCCTCTGCCGCTGGCCCCCGGAGAATTCATGGGGGTAACGCACGGCATACTCCGGTTCAAGATCCACCAGCCGCAGGAGCTCGGCCACGCGGTCCCTCTGTTCCTTCCGGGTGCCGATGCGGTGGATCTGCAGACCTTCGGCAATGATCTCGCCGACGGACATGCGCGGATCCAGCGAGCCGCCGGGATCCTGAAAGATGATCTGCATTTCGCGGCGGAGGCTGCGTATTTGGGATTTTGTCATTTTCAGCACCGCCCGCCCGTTGAAATCGACATCTCCGGCGGTCGGCTCGACGAGGCGAAGGATGGAACGTCCCAGTGTCGTTTTTCCCGACCCCGATTCACCCACCAGGCCGAGAACCTCGCCGCGCCGGATGGTGAGGGTCACATCGTCGAGCGCTTTGACGGTTTGTTTGCTTGACGCACCCAGCAGACCCGTCTTTGCGGCAAACCAGGTCCGGAGATGCCGCATTTCAACCAGATGCTCGATCGTCATGGATTTTCCGCCCCCCATTCCTTCCAGTGCCAGCATCGGATCGAATGACCGCCCTTCAAGAGCTCCGATTGCGGTGCGACCTGCCGGCACCGGTGGTCGATCCCGGTAAAATTGCACCGCGGATGAAAGGCGCACCCCGGAGGGAGTGCCGACGGGTTGGGAACGGTGCCTGGTATCGGCTCCAGCCGGTCAGGCCTGTCGCCTGACCGCCATGGCTTCGGAACCGACCGCAGCAGGCTTTTCGTGTAGGGGTGCAGCGGGCGGTGATAGAGGGTGTCCACATCGGCGGTTTCCACATCGCGGCCGCCGTACATGACGACCACGCGGCCGGCAAGCTGGGCGACCACGCCCAGATCGTGCGTAATGAAGAGGATCGAAGTCCGGATTTCCCGCTGGAGCTGCTGGAGGAGGTCGAGCGTCTGGGCCTGTATGGTCACATCCAGGGCCGTCGTCGGTTCGTCCGCGATCAGCAGCATCGGCCGGCAGGCGAGGGCCATCGCGATCATGACCCGCTGGCGCATCCCCCCCGAAAGCTGATGGGGGAGCGACTTGAGTCGCGCGGTGGCCTCCGGGATGCGAACCAGGTGCATCATCTCCGCGGCGATCTTGAGGGCCTCGCGCTTGTTGAGCCCCTGGTGGCGGATGATCACCTCGGCAATCTGATCCCCTACGGTATAGACAGGGTTCAGCGAGCTCATCGGTTCCTGGAAAATCATCGAAATCAGCCGGCCCCGGATGGAGCGGATTTCCGACTGGGAAAGGGACAGTAAATCGACTTCCGTCTTCTCGTCGGGCCGGAACAGAATGGATCCCTCCATACGAACCGATTCGGAAATCCCTCCCGCACCCACAAGCCGCAGAATGGAGAGCGCCGTGACCGACTTTCCCGATCCCGTTTCGCCGACCACCGCGATGGTTTCGCCCCTCTCGATCCGAAAACTCACGCCGTCAACGGCTTTTACCGTGCCCAGACCGGTGGGGAAATGGGCCTTCAGGTCACGAATCTCGAGCAACGGTGCATCCATCACTTCCCCTTACGTCAACCGCACGTCGATGACATCGCGGAGCCAGTCTCCGATCAGCTGCATGCCGAGGGTGATCAGAACGATAAACGAGGCGGGCGACATCACGAGCCACCAGGCGTTCATCATGTAATCGCGCCCTTCCCCCACCATGCGTCCCAGCGATGCCGTGGGCGGCTGGACCCCGATGCCCAGAAACGACAGGGAAGATTCCAGCAGGAGGATCGAGGGGAAGTTGAGCGTCAAAAGGACGATGATCGGGGAGGCGATATTGGGCAGGATGTGTCTCCTGGCAATTCTCCAGTTGGTCGCGCCGAGCGCCGTCGCAGCCTCGACAAACTGGAATTCGCGGACGGCCAGCACCTGCCCCCGCGTCAACCGCGCATAGGTTTCCCAGTGCGCCGTTCCAACAAGCAGGACGAGAACCGTGATGCTGGTTCCGAAGATCGCGATGCCCACCAGCACGATGAGCATGAACGGCACGGATAGCTGGAAGTCGACGATCATCATGATGTTTCGGTCTGTCCACCCCCCGAGAAGCCCGCTCAGGATGCCCATGACCACCCCGAGCAGACAGCCGATGATCACCCCGAGCAGGGCGATCCCCACACTGACCCGCAGCGCATAGATACAGCGGCTCAACACATCGCGGCCGAGTTGGTCCGTACCCAGAAGGTGCCCCGACTTGCCGCCCAGCCAGGAGGGGGGATCGTTGCGTTCCAGCAGGCTCGTCTGGTTGGGATCGAAGGGGGCCACATAGGGCGCGAAAATCGCCGCCAGGGCCATGAGCAGCATCAGAACCATGCAGATCCGGATGCTGAGCGGCGCCGAGCGAAAACGGTCGAAGAACCCGGTCTCTCGGAGGGCAGCGCCGGGGGGCAGGCCGGGGGAACCCGCCGGGACCATTCCCGTGCCGGGACCATAACCCCCTTCCGCCGGGCTGCTGTCCGTCTTGTAGTTCATGCTTCTGTCCGAATGCGCGGGTCGATGATCACGTAGATGATGTCAACCAGAAAATTCACCAATATGACGATCGACGCAAAGCAGATCACACCGAATTGCAGGACCGGGAAATCGCGTTTGAGGACCGCGCCGACAAAGAGCCGCCCGATCCCCGGCCAGGCAAAAACCGTTTCGATGATGATAGAGCCGTTGATGAGACCCAGAATCTGAAGCCCCAGAATCGTCACCACCGGAATGAGCGAGTTCCGCATGGCGTGCTTGAATATCACCACCCGCTCCTCGAGCCCCTTCGCCCGCGCGGTCCGCATGAAATCCTGCGACAGCACATCGAGCAGGGAGCTGCGCGTATGACGGGCGATGGATGCGAAGGCATGGGCGGCCAGGGTGGCGGTGGGCAGGATATAATGCCAGGCCGTGGCGTTGCCCGTGGTAGGGAGCCAGTGCAGATAAAAGCCGAAGAGGAGGATGAGGCTGAGGGCAATGATGAAATGCGGTACCGCATATCCCAGAAAGGCCACGGACATGACGAGCCTCCCGACGCCGGTGCGACGTTTGAGCGCGCCGATCATGCCAATGGGGACGCCGAAGGCGATGCTGACCAAAAAGGCCCACCCGGAAAGCTTCAATGTGGCGCCGATGTCTTCGGCGTACATATCAACCACCGGTCTTTTTTCCCGCAGGCTGTCGCCGAAGTGGCCGCGCGAGAGGTCGCGAAGATAGTTCGCAAACTGCTCCGGAATCGGTTTGTCCAGGCCGTAATGGACCAAAAGCCGTTGCTCCTCCTCCGGCGGCAGCCCGTCCGGGTACATCACATCCAGCGGGTTTCCGGTAAGTCTTGCAGCGAGAAAAACCGCCACGAGTACGGCAAAAACCGTCAGTACAGCCCGTCCGAAACGCCATCCGATGAATCTGATCATGGAGACCCCTTCCCGCCGATCGGAACGCTACTTGCCCACCTTGATCTGCCCCGCGCGGAAGGTGAGGGCGTAGGGTCGCATATTCGTCGGGATTTTCCATTCGATGTCGCTGCGCATGGCGAAGGATTCATAGGGCTGATAGAGCAGGATATAACCCGATTCGTCCTGCGCGATTTCGAGAAGCGCCCTGTAGGATTGCCTGCGCTCATCCACATTGGTTGAAAAACGGGCCTTTTCATAGAGCTCATCCCATTTGGGGTGTTCCGGCTTGAAGAAGTTTTTCCGGAAGGGCCAGCCGGCCTTCGACCAATGGGTGTCGTAGGCGCCCATGGGGTCCGGGTAGTACATCGGGTTGGACCAGATCCGGATCATGATCTCCTTGAGGTCGCTCGGATACTTGTCGATATTTTGCAGCCTGACATTGATCCCGACCTTCTGCCACATCTCGGCTATGGCCTGGGCGGCCAGGTTGCCATAGGTGTAGTAGTGGGGAAGGAAGGTGAGTACGACCGGCTCTCCCTTGTAGCCCGACTCCTTGACCAACTGCTTCGCCCTTTCCGGATCGTATTTGATCGTGACCAGATCCGGCATGTACAGCGGCGGGCCGTACTCCTTGAACTGGTGGGCCCTGGGTACAAGCCCCTTCCCATGCCAGAGACCCTTTACCAGAAGTTCGCGGTTGACGGCAAGGTTCATCGCCTGGCGCAGTTTTTTGTTTCCGGTGACCGGATGGGTCATGTTGATCGCATAGACGTGGAACATCGGCCAGACCACATCCAGCAGCTTGACGTCCTTGCGCTTCTGGAGGGGGCCCGCTTGATCGGGGGGGATGTTGCCGATGAAATCGACTTCCCCGTTCACCAGCGCCGTGATCCTGGACGAGATCTCCGGGATGTGCATGAAGGTGATCTTGTCCAGGGGCGCCCTCTCGCCCCAGTAGTCATTGAAGCGCTCCAGCACGAGCTGATGCCGCGCCTTGAAAGAAACCACCCGGTAGGGTCCCGCGCCCACCGGGAAAAGGTCCGCCTTTTCAAAACCGACTTTGTCGTGATGCGCCTTGGAGACGATCCCGGCGCATTTGTCCGAAAGCAGGACCTCGATGAGCGGCTCGGGACGCTTGGTGTGGATGCGGACCGTCAGGGGATCGACGATCTCCACCCGATCGAAGTTGTAAAAGAAGCGTCCCTGTGCCCCGTCATACTGGGGTCTGGTCCTCTGCCAGATCCGGTTCAGGGAAAAGGCGACGTCCTCGGCGCTCATCGTGGTTCCGTCGTGAAACTTCACCCCCTTGCGCAGCTTCATCTCCATCACCTTCGGCTGGATCATCTTCCAGCCCGTCGCCAGGGCGGGCATGAACTTCAGGGGCTGGGAATAGGGCTCCCGCTCGATGAGGCATTCATGGATGCTGTTGAGCATCTGGGTCTGCGCGTTGGTGGTGTGGTAGCTGTCCAGTCCCGGGGTTCCATCGTCGAAGGACTGGAGACCGACGCGCAGCTCCTTGGCCTGAGCGACAGTCGTTCCGCACAGGCCCGTGATAAAACCCACTGTCATGAATACCAAAACGGTTGATCGCAACACATCCCGCAGTCCCTGTCCTTTCCGGCATAATCCCTTGGCACCCATATTTTCCTCCTTTTTGAAGCCTGTCGGTCAATACACCGCTAAAGGCGGATCGCTTTTCCCATCCAGCCTTCCGGCGGCTCCAGCCCCAGAAAACGGACAACCGTCGGAGCGACATCCATGATACTGACCTGTCCGCCAATCTCCCGGCCTTCCGGAATGCCCGGCCCGTACATCATCAGCGGGATGGTCATGTCTTCTTCCAGATCGCTGTGGTGCGTGTTGTCGTGCCCTCCATGATCACTGGTGATGATGACGACCGCATCCTCGGGAAGTGTAAGGCAGATCTGCTCAATACAGCGGTCGGCATTGCTGATCGCGCCGAGGTAGGAATCCGACATCCAGCCGCAGCGGTGACCCGTCTTGTCCGTATTGTGCATATAGACGAACGAAAAGGCCCATTCGTGCGACGCGAGCCAGGCCCGTGCGAAGGCGGTCACCTCGCGGTCGCTCTGCCCGCCGTCGTCCGGGACATCCTTCAAAAAGCACGAGGCCGCGAGGGATTCCGGCCGCGAGAGATCCCGCAGCGGCTCCCAGTTGTAAAAAACCGCGGCGGACAGGCCCTGCCGATGGATGACGTCCACAAGACCGGGAACCGCAGTGGGCAGGGTTTGCCAGACATTGTCGCGAATCCCGTGTATCTCAGGGGGGATACTGAAAAAAAGAGAGGTGTGACAGGGCAGGGTCGTCGTGGGCATAACGGACCTTGCGCGAAATGTGAAGGCTCCCCGATCAAGGACCCCGTCCATGAAAGGCGTTTGCGCCAGACGCAACCCGTCGGGCCGCAATCCATCCACAAGAAAAACAGCAACTTTCCTTACGGGTTGACCGCCGGAGACCATAGGCGCCCAGAGCTCCTCTCGCAGATAGCCGTTAACCGCGCAATGACCCCGTGATCGGGGTTTGTTCCCATCACGGGTCACTGGCCGGGAAAGTGCGAATCGTAAGCGGATCATACCGCGAATGGCGAGGGGGCGCTAATATATAATTTCAATACCACTATTGATGACGGCACTGTACCGACCGCCCTGCAGAGCACCGATGATGAGAGTAATACGCCTGTATTCCGGCGGCAGAATCCGGGCCCTCATCGCTATAACGGCGGCGGCAGGGTGCGATCGAAATCGGGCAGTCAGGCGCCCTTACTGTGATCATAGGTCCTGACGACGACCTTGTCCGAATGGAGGAAAAGCGAGTTGTCCAGATCGTTTCGCGATTCATGTTCGTGTTGTGAATGCTCTTGACCCGCTTGCCGTGGGGGCTGAGCGTGGTCGCGTAGATATAATCGTGATTGCCCGCAACGGGTTAATAGGGAACAAGAAAATGACCCGTCGACCGTAACGACGATCACCGATTCGGGGAAAAGGCCGACTCCCTTGCAGCAACAAGAAATTCTTTCACCATACTCTGGTTCCGCCGCTCTTTGAGATAGACAAGATTGATGGCCAGGTGAAGGTCGTCGATGATCTCTACCTTCCGGTACTTCCTTTCCCGGATATCCGCTTCGATGGCATAGGAGGGGAAAAAAGCGCCCCCCATACCCAGATGAACCATATCCTTGATCGCCTGGGCATTCTCGCAGTCGATGCAATTGTTCAATGGGATATTGTATTTTTTGAACTCCTCGATAATATAGGCGCGCGTCGTCGAGCCGTCTTCCGCCAGAATCAGAGGTTGGTTCGCAAGTTCCTTCAGATGGATACGTGCGGGCATCCCGGGATCGTTCGTGATAAAATACAGCTTCGGTTCGGCGACCCGCCTGTTGATGATATTCCCCGGACACTCCGTCCGTCCGATCAGGCCCACGTGGTACTCGAAGTCGATCACCTTCTGCAGCACCTCTTTGGAAAGCCCGGTGTACAATTGAATTTTGAGCCGGGGGTTTGTCTCTTTCAGGGTGCGAATGACCCCGGGCATGATGTAATGGGCCAGCGTCGGCGTCGACCCGATTTTGAGACTTCGGGTATTCAAATCCTCCATGGCATTTCCCAGATCGTGCACCAGCGAAAAGATGGACCTGGCGTAGGAAAATACGAGCTCACCCTCTTCCGTAAGCTCGAAGATCTTCTTGTGTCGCTTGATCAGGGGCAGCCCATAGCGCTTCTCGAGGCTTTGGACCTGGAGGCTGAGGGTCGACTGTGAGAGGTTCAGCCGCTGTGAAGCCAGCGTGAAGCTTCCGCAGTCGGCCACATAGTAGAAGGCCCTCAAATGGACGAAATTGACACGGTCATCCCACATCGCCGTCAAGATCCGCAGACACCCCCTTTCTCCCCCCGAAAGTGCCCGGGTGACGAATCCCGCACCCGGGAGCGGCTTTCCCGGCATGGAGAGATCCGTTCCTGTATATGGCGCTCCGGCTCCTCCCGAAGCGCCGAGCCAAGGGCACGTGCCGGTGAAGTTCCCCGCTCACAGAGCGGGGCTTCCCGGCAAGGAATCGTTCTTTTTCGATGCGCCACTCAACCCCGCCTAAGGGGCGGGGCTTGGAGGCGCTCCCGGTCAAAAGCGGATGCGGCTCGTCAGGTGGCAGTTACAGGCATAGGCGTCCGCTTCCGAAGGATCGACCTTCGCATTGTAGATCACCAGGGGAACGGGGGCTTCGTAACGGGACCCGTGGGCCCTGAAGGACACCGGAAGGGCTTCCCGGGAACCGTTCAGCGGGCCGAAAACGGTCCATCTGTCTCCCGTCACCATCAGGTCTCCGATACGGTCCGGATGGAGATGGAATCTCGAAGTCGCTTCCTGTTTGCCGTAGACGGCCTCGACGCCTTCGGTCCGACGGAGAATCTCCATCGCTTTCGCCTCGTCCTTGGCCTCGTTCAGCCAGAGATACGCCGTCCCGCCGAAGGTGCGGTGATGCTGGATATAGGGGTCGCGCTCGGCGGACATGGCAAAGAAGATGGGGAGCCCCTTTTCCGGCATATACCGGTTCAAGTCATAACAGTGATTTTTGTAACTCATGCCATGGTCTGCCGTCAAATAGACTTCCATATCCGGACATTGATTCAGGATCTCGCCAAGGAGCCGGTCGGTCTCATGCAAATAGGACTGGGAGGCATCCCCCGACGGGTCCGACATATGCATCGTGTAATCGGTCGTGTGACAGTAGAACAGATCGATGTCGGGGCGCTCCCGCAGCAGCACAAGAACCGCCCTCCATATCCAGTCGTTGATCTCGGAAGAATAAATATCCGCGGGCGCACCCAGCTTGTTCACCCACTCCCGATCCGGCCGCTCTGCTGCAGCCGCCAGATCG
>JBFMBA010000274.1:6243-11222 GCA_040755475.1 Thermodesulfobacteriota bacterium | reverse complement strand
AATCCCCGGAAGCAACGCGGGACAAGATCCTCTTCGACAACCTCACCCCCCTGTATCCCGAAGAAAAGCTGAACCTGGAACACAACCCCGAGAATCTCTCCACCCGGATCATGGACCTGTTCACACCGATCGGCAAGGGACAGAGGGGATTGATCGTGTCGCCCCCGAGGGCCGGCAAAACGGTCCTGCTGCAGGATATCGCCCACAGCATCACGGCCAACCACAAGGAAGTCATCCTGATGGTCCTTCTGATCGACGAGCGGCCGGAAGAGGTGACGGACATGCAGCGCAGCGTGGCGGGCGAAGTGATCTCCTCCACCTTTGACGAACCGGCCACCCGCCACGTGCAGGTGGCCGAGATGGTCATCGAAAAGGCCAAACGGCTCGTCGAGCACCGAAAGGATGTGGTGATCCTCCTGGACAGCATCACCCGCCTGGCCCGGGCGTACAACACGGTGGTGCCGCCGAGCGGCAAGGTCCTCTCGGGCGGCGTGGATTCCAATGCCCTCCACAAGCCCAAACGGTTCTTCGGGGCCGCCCGGAACATCGAAAACGGGGGAAGCCTGACGATCATCTCCACCGCCCTGATCGACACGGGCAGCCGGATGGACGAGGTCATCTTCGAGGAGTTCAAGGGAACCGGCAATATGGAGCTCCATCTGGACCGCCGCATCGCCGACCGCCGGGTCTTTCCGGCCTTCGACCTGATCCGTTCCGGAACGCGCAAGGAAGAGCTGCTGATCCCGAAGGCCAATCTGAACCGGATCTGGATCTTGCGAAGGCTGCTCCAGGAGATGAATCCCGTCGACGCGATGGAATTCATCATGGACAAGATCCGCAAGACGGACAACAATCAGTTCTTCCTGGACTCGATGAATTCGTGAGCCCTCCAGAAGGGGCTTGATTTAGTCCCCGCCATGTTGTATGTTGAGTGGCTTTGGTCGGAAAGGGCACCCCCGACCTTCCCCAGGAGAAAGTCCATAAGGGCCATACAGGAGAGAGTCAGATGAAAGAAGGTATCCATCCGGAATATAAAGAAACCACCATCACCTGCGTCTGCGGGAATGTGATACAGACCAGGTCCACCCGGCAGAACATCAAGACCGAAATCTGTTCCCAGTGTCATCCTTTCATGACGGGGAAACAGAAGATCATGGACACCGCGGGCCGTGTGGAGAGGTTCAAGAAACGATACGCCGGCAAGGAACAAAGGGCGGACAAATCCGAATAAAGCCCCTCCCCCTTACGCACACAACCTCCCTAAAGCACTGAATGGGCATTGGCTGCAACAGGAGGCCACAGGCGGGGCGTCTGAAAGCCGGGCAGCGCGGCGCGCGGTTTCGCACACCGCATCGATGGGGTCCGGAGTTCCGCAGCGGCGGCCCCGGGCGCCTGCCCTCCTCCTGCCGATGTTCGGGCAATGCGCAGGCACAAAGCCGCCCTCTTATTCAGGCAAGCGGCACAACCACCGGGACCGTCGCCGGTCATCCTACAGAACATCATGTTTGCAAGACTCAAAGAGGTTGAAGCGCGATATCGGGAGCTCGAGCAGCTTCTCAGCGATCCGGCCGTCGTCGGCAAGCACGGCGTCTATCAGAGATACGCCAAGGAGCACTCCGATCTGCGCCCCCTTGTGGAGACCTTTCGTGAATACGAGAAGACCGGTCTGCGCATCGAGGAGGATCAGGCCCTTCTGAGGGACAGTGACGAGGAGCTGCGCGAACTGGCCAGGGAAGAGCTGCCCGCCCTGCAGGACGCACAGAAATCCCTGGAGAGCCGGCTGCGGATTCTTCTTCTGCCCCGGGACCCCAATGATGAGAAGAATGTCTTCCTTGAGATCCGCGCCGGCACCGGAGGAGACGAGGCGGGCCTTTTCGCGGGGGATCTCTTTCGGATGTACGCCCGCTTCGCGGAAACGAGCGGCTGGAAGGTGGAGGTCATGAGCAGCACCCCCGCCGGCGGCATGGGGGGATTCAAGGAGATCATCGCCCTGATAACGGGAAGGGGCGCTTACAGCCTGCTGAAATACGAAAGCGGCGTCCACCGGGTTCAGCGGGTCCCCATCACCGAGGCCCAGGGAAGGATCCACACGTCGGCCGTGACGGTGGCGATCCTGCCCGAGGCGGAGGAGGTGGAGCTCAACATTGACCCCAACGACCTGAGAATCGACGTCTATCATTCGAGCGGCCACGGCGGGCAGAGCGTGAACACGACCGACTCCGCCGTCCGGATCACCCACCTGCCGACGGGGATGATCGTGACCTGCCAGGATGAAAAATCGCAGCTCAAGAACAAGAACAAGGCCATGGGAGTCCTTCGGGCCAGGCTTCTGGATCTCGCGGTGAAGAAGCAGAACGCCGAAATCTCCGAAGCCCGGAAGAATCAGATCGGAACGGGGGACCGGAGCGAGCGGATCAGGACCTATAATTTTCCCCAGGGGCGGGTGACCGATCACCGGATCGGGATGACCGCCTACAACCTGGAAAGCTTTCTCAACGGGGACATCCGCTTCCTGATCGACTCCCTGACCACCCATTTTCAGGCCGAAGCCCTCAAGCAATCCGGCTGAGGCGGGAGCCTCGAACGTCATGCCCCCTTCGCGCGCCCGCGTATTTTCGACCCTGTACCGGAACGCTTCGCTGCAAAGAGGGCGCCCGCTGTCCCTGCCGTTCCGGCAAGACCGGGCAGCAGGAACGGAGCTTCCTTCTGATGAATGATATCCGGTCACTCCTCCATCGGATAACCCGCGAGCTGGACGCCAGCGGCAGCGCCTCTCCGCGCCTCGACGCCGAGGTGCTGCTCATGCGGTTTCTGAAAACGGACCGCGTGCAGCTCTGCACGCGCCCGGAACGGGTGCTCACGGAGGATCAATGCGCCGGTTTCTCACGGTGGATCGAAAGAAGGCGCCGGGGCGAGCCGGTCGCCTACATCACCGGCGAAAAAGAGTTCTGGTCGCTTCCCTTCGAGGTCAATCGCCACGTCCTGATCCCAAGGCCCGAGACCGAATGCCTGATCGAAGAGGTCCTCACGCATGTCGGCCAGGAGGCGGGCCCTTTGCGTCTGATCGACATCGGAACGGGGAGCGGCGCCATCGGCGTGGTGCTCGCCGGGGAGCTCCCCGCCGCCCGTGTGACGGCTACCGACATTGCCCCGGGGGCGCTGGAGGTCGCTCGCCGCAATGCCCTGCGCCACGGGGTCTCCGGGCGGATGACCTTCGTTGAGGGCGACCTCTTCGGTTCCGCGGCCGGTGAATTCGACATCATTGTTTCCAATCCGCCCTACATCCCCGATGACCTTTTCCCGCTGCTGCCGGAGGGAATCCGGGCCTTCGAACCCCGCCAGGCGCTCCTTGCGGGCCCCGACGGCCTCTCCTTTCACCGGCGCATCATCGGCGAGGGGGCGGCCCGCCTGAAGCCGGGCGGCCGGCTGTTCCTGGAGATCGGCGAAGGGCAGAGGGCGGCCGTCGATGCCCTCTACCGGGAGTGCGGTTTGTATGATAATATCCGGTTCCGCAAGGACTACGGCGGAAGGGACCGCGTCGCGGCGGCACGAAAGAAAAGAGTTGAGGGCATACCTGATCCTTCCGAGCGCTAGAGTTTTTTCGACCCTGCTCCGCCTCGCTTCGCTGCAAAGGCAAAACCCGCGCTGGGGCGCTCAAACAATTGCCTTTGCTGACGCTGCGCTGCGGGGGCAGGGTGCCCCGAAAAATTGCCAATGCGCCTGATCGGGATCAGGATTCCCCTCGAGTCAGCAATCACGGATGAGGGGTCTGCTCTGCCATCGGCAGATCCACAGAAGGAGTAAACAATGGACAAGATCGTGATCGCCGGCGGCCGCAAGCTCCACGGGGAGGTCCGGATCAGCGGCGCGAAGAACGCCGCCCTGCCGATCCTGGCCTCGTCGCTCCTCGTCGACGGATGGAACACCTATCGCAACGTTCCGGATCTGATGGACGTCAAGACGATCAAGAAGCTTCTCGGGAGCCTCGGCGTCCAAATGGAGGGAGAGGAGACGCTCCGGGTCAATGCCGGCGAAATCAACCGCTGCGAGGCCTCCTATGACCTTGTCCGGACCATGCGGGCATCGATCCTGGTGCTTGGCCCGCTCGTGGCAAGGCAGGGAGAGGCGCGGGTCTCGCTGCCGGGCGGATGCGCCATCGGGGCCAGACCGGTCAATCTGCACATCAAGGCCCTTCGGGAACTCGGCGCCGAAGTCATGCTCCAGGACGGTTATGTCCGGGCGAAGGCATCCAGGCTCAAGGGGGCCGACATCTATTTCGACATTTCCACCGTCACGGGGACCGAAAACATCATGATGGCCGCGACGCTCGCCCGGGGAACCACCCGCCTGAAAAATGCGGCGCGCGAGCCGGAGATCGTCAATCTCGCCGACGTCCTGATCGGAATGGGCGCCCGGATCCACGGGGCGGGCACCGATGTGATCACTATCGAGGGGGTGGAGCGTCTCCACCCCGCCGAGGCGGCCGTCATTCCCGACCGGATCGAAGCCGGCACCTTCCTGATCGCCGCCGGCATCACCGGCGGGGATGTCCGGATCACCGGCTGCGACCCCCTCCACCTGGAGGCGCTGACTGCCAAGCTGCGGGACGCGGGAATGTCCATCGACATGACCGAAGGCGGCTGCCGGGCAAAGGGCGGCGGCACCCTGCGGAGCGTCGATATCAAGACCCTCCCCTACCCCGGTTTCCCGACCGATCTGCAGGCCCAGATCATGGCTCTGATGTCCGTCGCAAGCGGGCTTTCCGTCATCACCGAGACGGTCTTCGAGAACCGCTTCATGCACGTGAGCGAAATGATGCGCATGGGGGCGGACATCCACATCCAGGGGAAGACCGCCATCGTCCGGGGTGTGCCGAGGCTCCACGGCGCGCCGGTCATGGCGACGGATCTGCGGGCCTCCGCCTCGCTGATTCTTGCCGGTCTGGCGGCGGAGGGGACGACAACCCTCTCCCGCGTCTA
>JBFMBA010000274.1:0-6233 GCA_040755475.1 Thermodesulfobacteriota bacterium | reverse complement strand
CGGGGGTATCAGCAGATCGAGAAGAAACTGTCGGCCCTGGGCGCCGACATCCGGCGGGTTCCCGGGTAGGTGAAGCTTCCGGGACATGATTTCCAGGCTGTTGAAATGTCCCATACAGCATGAGGCATGTACGACAGGAAAAGGGGTGAGGCATGAGGATCATCAGAACGGACGACGCCGAATTCGAATTTTTTTTCAGACAGATCCACGAACGGGGCCGGGTCTTTGACCCCGGGCTCTGGACCTCCGTCGGGCGGATCGTCGAGGATGTGGCCCTCCGGGGGGATGAAGCCCTCTTCGCATACACGGCCCGGTGGGACGGGCACGCCGTCACGGCGGACACGGTCGAGGCCTCCGCGGAGGAGAAAAAAGAGGCCGCCGCCCGTGTCGATCCGGCGGATCTCGACGTCCTGCGCCTGTCCGCCGGGAGGATCGCCCGGTTTCACGAGCGTCAGCGCCTGGAGGGATGGTCGGTGGCGGAGGAAGAGGGGGTGGAACTGGGTCAATCCATCATTCCCCTTGCCCGCGTCGGCATCTATGCCCCGGGGGGGCTGGCCAGCTATCCCTCCACGGTCCTGATGGCCGCGATCCCCGCCCGAATCGCCGGCGTGGGCGAGATCATCCTGGTGACGCCTTCCCGCGACGGCCGGCTTCACCCGCTGATCGCCGCCGCCGCGGAGTTCGGGGGAGTCACCCGGATCTTCAAAATCGGAGGCGCGCAGGCGGTGGCGGCGCTCGCCTACGGCACCGCATCGATCCCCCGGGTCGACAAGATCGTCGGTCCGGGCAACGCCTATGTGGCGGCCGCCAAGAAGATGGTCTTCGGCCGGGTGGCCATCGACATGATCGCCGGACCCAGCGAGATACTGATCATCGCCGACGGGACGGGCAATGCCGCTTTTGCCGCCGCGGACCTGCTGGCGCAGGCCGAACACGACCAGACGGCGAGCGCCGTACTGATGACGCCGGACGGGTCCTATGCGGAGGCCGTGGCCGCCGAGACGGCCCGGCAGCTGGCGCTTCTGTCGCGCAGGGAGATCGCCGCCCGGTCCATTGCCTCCTTCGGGGCAGCGGTCGTGACGAGGGATCTGGCCGAGGCCGTCGAGCTGGCCAACCGCTTCGCGCCCGAGCACCTCGAACTGATGGTCGAGGATCCCCGGGCGCTCCTCCCCGGGATCCGTAACGCCGGCGCGGTCTTCATGGGGATGTTTACCCCGGAGGCGCTGGGCGACTACACGGCCGGCCCCAACCATGTTCTCCCCACCGGGGGGACGGCCCGCTTCGCCTCCCCTCTGGGGGTCTACGATTTCGTCAAGCGGACCAGCCTGCTTTCCTTTTCGCGGGAGGCGCTGCTCGCATACGCCGGGCCGACGGTCCGCTTCGCCGAGATGGAAGGCCTCGAAGGCCACGGGATATCGATCCGGCTTCGCGCGGAGACAAAAGCGCCATAGACCGTCGCGGGATGATCATTGGGCGATCGCCACGTGGTTTCGCCCCTGCTGCTTCGCCCTGTAGAGGGCTTCGTCCGCCGCGCGCAGAAGCGCCTCGCCGGTCTGCCCGTTGCCCGGAAACACGGCAACACCCTGGGAGATCGTGATTTTTGCCAGCGCCTGCCCGTGAATGGATACCCGGATCGCCGCCACGCCCAGGCGGAGCTGTTCGGCCCGCTGCTGCGTAAAGGTCATGTCCGCCTCGGGCAGGATCAGCGTGAACTCCTCCCCGCCCAGACGACAGGGGATGTCCGTCTGCCGGATATGGTTCTGCAGGAACAGGCCCAATTCGCGCAGCACCTGATCCCCGGCCTCATGACCGTGCGTGTCGTTGAACCGCTTGAAATGGTCGATGTCGATCATGATGACCCCCAGCGGGCGGCCGTAACGCTTCGCCTTGAGCAGTTCCCGTTCCAGCGCCTCCTCCATGTAGCGGCGGTTGAACAAACCGGTCAGGGGATCGCGGATCGACAAATTGTGCAGCGTTTCCCGTAGTTTCATGTTGGACAGGGCCAGCGAGACGTGCTCCGCCACGGCGACGGCAAACTGCTGTTTTTCCGCCATCCATCCTTTCCGTGCGCCTTCCGGTCGATGCGTCACGGTGTGGCCGCCTGCCAGATGGAGGATGCCGACGGTCTCGCCCTGGGCCATCATCGGGATGCAGAGCGAATACCCCACCGATTCCGGCCTGCGGATATGGAGGCAGAGGGGACCCGAACCGGCTTCATCGACACGGTGGACCCGGCCCAGGCGAAGCGCCAGGCATTCTTCCGGCAGGAACGCCTTTTCGACCGAATCGGACCTGTCCCACAGAGAAACCGCTTCCAGAAGGTTGCGGGAAGCCCTGAACTGGAACACCCCCCCCTGTTCATCGGGGAACAGCTTCTCGGCGTACCGGGTGATGATCGCGTAGGCCTCCTCGGCGGTCAGGCAGGTCTGCA
This sequence comes from Thermodesulfobacteriota bacterium, assembly GCA_040755475.1. GTDB lineage: Bacteria > Desulfobacterota > Syntrophia > Syntrophales > UBA5619 > JAKAFS01. The sequence continues at coordinate 3,802 of JBFMBA010000274.1, read as the reverse complement.
GCATGCTTCCCAGTTCGTTGAGCTGCATGATCTCCGCGGTGTGCCGCTCGAGCTGTCCGGCAGACATCTTGCGATCGCGGATCTCGGTCTGCAGCCGCTCGAGGGTGTCCTTCATGCCCGTACGCATCGTTTCGAAGGCCCTGGCCAGATCGCCGGTCTCGTCCGATCGCTTGAGGGTGATCGGACTGTCCATGTCCCCCTGCGTGATCCGCTCCACGGACCTTTTGAGCGCGCTGATCGGCATGGCCACGGAACGGCTGACAAAAAAAGCGATCCCCAGGCCGATCAGCAGGCAGATCACCGTCAAATAGACCATGATCTTGATCTTCCGTGTTTTCTCCCCGGCCATCTCCTCCAGCAGAGGCGCGTATTCCATGATCACGGCGCCGTTGATCCTGCCCTGCTCCATCTTCAGCGGGACGACAATCGCGTGGATCCCCTGCGGATGCCCCGGAGATATTTCCACGAAGGTTCGGGTCACGCCGTCGCGGATCGTTCTTGTGACCTGATTATCGGCGTCATGGCTGTACACCTTGCCCACATCCCCGGGAACGACGCCTCCGATGATTTTCTTGTGCCGATTGACGACCGTGAGGCTGTTTTTCTTGACCGACTTGAAATCGCTGATGAAACCCTGGAGCGCGGCGGGATCCGCAAAGAGGGGTGGGGTGCGGGTTGCCTCCCCCTGCCGGACCAGCGAGAAGGCGATTGCCCTGGCCGTATCTTCGGCCGCCTTGGATGCAATCACCGGAATGATCCTGTAGTCCATCCACACGCTGACCGTGGTCGTGACGACCTGCAGCAGGACCACCCCGAGGAATCCCAGCGCCAGCTGATACCGTATTTTCATAGAAGATGCTTCCACCTGCGGATTCGCTCTGCCCGGTGATAAGAAATGTGGTGGAGTATTACATTTTTTGTGGTCGTTTGTCCAATTCTTTCGAGGAAACGGGCGGGGCGTCTGAGCATGCCGCTTGATGGGCCTGTCGCATCCGTCCGGCTGTGGAGACTACCCCGCCGGCAAATAGGATCATTGACGATCTCGTATAAAGTCGCAAAAGCCTTCCATTTCGGACGACCTCGTAAAAAGCCCGCAGGCAAGGCGCGCGAATCCCGAGGAGTGAGGCGTACTTTGGCGTACGCCGCAGGGACGAGGGACGAAGCGCAACGCAGCATCCGGACTTTTTACGAGGCCGTCATCATTGGTGCTCCCGGGTCTTGCGGAAGGTGATGTCGGGCCACTCCTCCATGACGAAGCCGAGACGCCACTCGCTGGCGGCAAGGTAGGTCAGGTGGCCACCGGCGTCGAGGGCCAGATTCGCCCTGCACTTCTTCTCGAATTCGGCGAGGCGATTCTTGTCGTCGCAGGCGATCCAGCGGGCCGCGGCGTATTCGATCGGCTCGTAGGCGGCCTCCACACCGTACTCGGTCTTCAGCCGCGCCATCGTCACGTCGAACTGGAGGACGCCCACCGCGCCCAGGATATAATCGTTGCCCAGCAGCGGCCGGAAGACCTGGACCGCCCCCTCTTCCGAGAGCTGGGCGAGTCCCTTCTGGAGCTGTTTGACCTTGAGCGAGTTTTTGGTCCGGACCCGTCGGAAGTGCTCCGGGGCGAAGTTGGGAATTCCAGTGAACCGCAGGGGTTCCCCCTCGGTAAAGGTGTCGCCGATCTGAATCGTCCCGTGGTTGTGGATGCCGATGATGTCGCCGGGCCAGGCCTCCTCCACATTCGTCCTGTCCTGGGCCATGAAGATCGTCGCGTTGGACAGGACAATCTCCCTGCCGATCCGGTGGTGGAAGACCTTCATCCCCCGGGTGAACTTCCCCGAGCAGATCCGGAAAAAGGCGATCCGGTCCCGGTGGGCCAGATCCATGTTCGCCTGTATCTTGAATGCAAACCCCGAGAAGGTCGCCTCCAGCGGCGATACCAAGCGGGTCGTTGCAGCCCGCGGTCCGGGCGGCGGGGCCATCTCTACGAACGCCTCCAGGAGCTCCCGGACGCCGAAATTGTTGATGGCGCTGCCGAAGAAGACGGGGGTCTGGTTGCCTTTGAGGTACTCCGCATGGCAGAAGGGACTGGCCGCACCCTCGATCAGGGCGATCTCCTCGCGGAGCTGGTCCGCCTGGCTGCCCAGAAGTCCCTCGAGGCGAGGATCATCCAGATCGGTGATCGTGATCCCCTTCTCCTTCCGGCTGTCCCTGCCCGGCGTGAACAGATGAAGCGATCTGCGGTAGAGATTGTAGACTCCCTTGAAGTCCTTCCCCATGCCGATCGGCCAGGAAAGGGGAGTGCACTCGATCTGGAGCTTGTCCTCGATATTGGCGAGGACCTCCATCGGGTCCAACCCGTCACGGTCCATTTTGTTGATGAAGGTCATGATCGGCGTGTTGCGCATCCGGCAGACCTCCATGAGCTTCTCGGTCTGGGGCTCGACCCCCTTGCCGCTGTCGATGACCATCAGCGCGCTGTCCACCGCGGTGAGGACCCGGTAGGTATCCTCGGAGAAATCCTGGTGCCCGGGCGTGTCCAGGAGATTGATCTCGAACGCCCCGTAGTGGAACTTCATGACCGATGTGGTAACGGAGATCCCCCGCTCCTTCTCGATCGCCATCCAGTCGCTCGTCGCATGCCGTCCCGCCTTGCGGGCCTTGACCGCCCCGGCAAGCTGGATCGCCCCGCCGAACAGAAGCAGTTTTTCGGTCAGGGTCGTCTTCCCGGCGTCCGGGTGGCTGATGATGCCGAATGTACGTCGCTGCTCGATCTCCTGCTGTTGCTGCCGGTCCGCCTTAGGGCTCCGGGCGTCATTGTCCGCCGTCGCCTCCGCGAGGCCGGCCGATTGAAACGCCATGCGCTGTTCCATACCCTTTGTCCTTCATCCGGCGCCGCCCGGGTCAACCCGGGCAGCGGCGTCTGTATAAAAAAAAACCCGAGCGCCATTGGGCTCCGGGGAGGTGATCCTGCCGAATTTCGCGCCCTACCTACGCCATCGGCGGGCCTTTGTCAAGAAAAATAAGCCCCTGTGAAATCGCATTTGACACGGACGGGACCGGCATGATAGGCATGTGCGGCTTTTCGAGCGCGGCTCACAGCCGCGACGGACATGCAAATCGAAGCCCAAGGAGGAACATGGGCATGGACCGTGGGCCGACCGATATTTTCGCCCGTTACATCCATACACTGCGCTTTGAAGACCTTCCCCGGCATGTGATCGATTCGGCCAAGCTGCTTCTTTTTGATTATCTTGCCTCCGCCGTCGCCGGTCATAAAATCAACCGAACCTTCAATGACGCCCTGTGGAGGGTCGTGGGCGACATGGGCGGAAAGAAGGAGAGCCGGGTCTTCTTTCACCGCGCCAAATTGCCCGCACCCCATGCCGCCCTGTTGAATGCCGCGTTCGGCCACGGCGCCGACATGGATGACGGAAACCGCACGGCCCAGGGCCACCCCGGTGTCGCCGTGATCCCCGTGGCGCTCGCCCTGGCCGAAGCCCATCGCCTCACCGGGAAGGACGCCATTACGGCCATCGTGGTCGGATACGACCTCTTTGTCCGGCTGGCCACGGCCATCAACCCGTCGCACCTCTCCAGGGGCTTTCATACCACCGGCACGGTGGGCACCTTTGCCGCGGGAGGGGCGGCGGCCAAGGCCCTGGGGCTGGACTTTGAAAAAACGGGGCACGCCCTGGCCTTTGCTGCCCTGCAGGCCGCCGGCCTGCTCGAAGTGGCAGAAAGCGGCCAGATGGCCAAACCGCTGCATCCGGCAAAGGCCGCCTTTGCGGGAATCCTGTCCGCCCGGCTGGCC
>JBFMBA010000273.1:0-2784 GCA_040755475.1 Thermodesulfobacteriota bacterium | reverse complement strand
CCGGAAAGGTCGGCCACCCGCGCCGCCTCGCGATGGTCCAGGGCCATGAATGCGAGAAGCTCGCGGGCGCGCTCCGCGGCCCGGGCGGCCGGGATGTTGAAGTAGCGGGCAAAGACGAGGAGATTCTGGAGGACCGTCAGCTCCGGATCGAGCGCGTTCTCCTGCTGGCAGACGCCGATCCTGGCCTTCACGGCGCGGGGATGCCGGGTCACGTCCAGTCCGAAGACGGTGAGCGTCCCCGATGTGAGGGGGGAGAAGCCGTAGACCATCCGGATCGTGGAGGTCTTTCCCGCCCCGTTGGGACCGAGGATTCCGAAGCACTCGCCGTGGGCCACCGAAAAGGAAAGACCATCGACGGCCACCAGGTCCCCGAAACACTTCCGGAGCGCCTCCGCCCGAATGACCGGATTCACCGTGACGTCCCCCCGGCCCCCCTCAGAACGGGGATCGCGTAGGGGCCCTCCCGGATAAAGACAACCGAGGGTTCGATGCCTTGACCGCGGTATCGGGCCACGGCCGCGCGCAGGGCGTTTTCCACCATCTCCCCGACCGCGGCCGCGGGCGGCTTCTGCGCTTCCTCGTGGAGAAAATCGAGGCCGCACCGGCCGGGGATCATGTGGTAATCCCGTCGCGGAATGGCATGCGTGCAGTAGATGAAATCCTGTTCGCTGACCTTCCGGAAGACCTTTCCCCACATCTCCGGCTCCCACTGGTCCTTGGTGAACCGCCAGCCCGGGGTCTGGATCATCCGCAGGTAGTGCTCCGCCCCCTGGACCTTGAGCATGTGGAGGAGGCTCCGGTATTCCGGTCCGCCGATCGGATCGGCATCGTGGTTGTCCGTGGCGACGATCAGGGTCCCTCCCCGCCGGACAGCGGGAAGGGCATTGTGGGCGGCCTTCACCGCCTGGTAGTGGTTCCTGCCCACGTATCCGCCGTGGGTCAGGACGATGTCGTACTCCCGCTCCAGGGCAATGGAGACGTAGTCCCGAACCAGATCGCTTGCCGCCGCGTGGGCCGCCTCGATCTGACCCGCGAACACGCCGGTGAGGCGCAGATCCTTGTCGAGGGTGGCGTTCACGATGAAATCGACCCCCACCGTCCGGGCGATCGCCAGGGATTCCTCGTGGCAGGGGTTTCCCGCCAGAATGAGGTTCTGCGCCAGCGGGGACTCGAGGAATGCGGGGCTGTGGAACTTTTCGATGGTCCTTTTGTCCACCAGCCCCGGGCAGATCGCCTTGCGCCCGCCCGAGAGGCCGGCCATGAAGTGGCTCTCCACCAGCCCCGTGGCGATTCGAAGGTCAGCCGCATAGAAGGCGCTGTTCACGAACACATCACCGCCGGTGTCGCTTTTCCCCACGTGGGTGAGCGAGGCCGCATCCTCGCAGTCGTGGTCGATGACCCGAAAGTCCCGAAGGATCGACTCCCCGAGGATCTCCACCCTCTCGGCGGGGGTGCTCGGCCGGTGCATGCCGTTTCCGATGACGATGACGATGTTCTGCCGGGGGATGCCTGCCCCCTCCAGGCGGTTCAGGAGCGGCCGAAGCATGCCGCTCTTTCCGCGGTAGGGAACGGGGCGCGTGATGTCCGAGATGGTGACGGCGGCTTTGAGGGACTTCGCCGGTTTGCCTTTGGCGCCGATGATCTCCTCGAGCGTCGGGCTGCCGATAGGGTGGGAGAGAACCTCCTCGAATGCCGCCCCCGGGTCGGAGAGGGCCGGGATCTCCTTCATCGTCAGGATCTCGCAACGGGGAGGGACGCGGATGGTCAGGATTTCCCGCCCGTATTCCACGGGGATCTCCTTCCAGTCCGTGGTTTCGACCTGCTCGAGCCTCTGGCGGATCTCGGGTTCCATGGCGGCCTCCTTCTGACCGCTTCAAATCTACCGGGAAGGGGGAACCCTGTCAAGATCGAAGTGCGAAGCGCGGATCGACGCGCCGGCCCGGGAGGCTTGTGGGGATCTCACGTTGCAAATTCGGAATCGTTGCGGTAAAAGAGTTGTCCCTGCCGTGCACGTGGTTCTCCTGCCCGGCGCACACCGTTTTGATTGTAAGGGGGGCTATGAAAATCCGATTTATGGGCGCGGCCAGGACGGTCACCGGATCCTGCTTCATCCTGGAGGCCGGCGGCCGCCGGTTCGCCATCGACTGCGGCATGCACCAGGGAAACGCCGAGATCGAGAAGCGCAACTGGGATGTGGATATCTACGACCCCGCGGGGATCGATTTCATGGTGATGACCCATGCGCACATGGACCACGCGGGGCTCCTGCCCAGGCTGGTCCAGAAAGGGTTCAGCGGCAAGGTCTACCTGACGCCGCCGACGGAGGATCTGCTGCGGATCATGCTGATGGACAGCGCCCACATCCAGGAGATGGAGGCGCAATGGAAAAGCCGCAAGCGGCTCCGCAAGGGGGACCGGGACACCGCTGCCCTGTACACGCAGAAGGATGCCCAGGCGGTTTTCCCTCTCTTTTCCCCGGTAAAATACGGGGTTCCCTTCTCGCCCTTTCCGGAGCTGAGCGTGACCTTCCGGGATGCGGGGCATATCCTCGGCGCGGCGATGGTGGAGGTGGCCGTCGCGGAAGACGGAAAGAGGAGCCGGATTGTGTTTTCGGGCGATATCGGCCGCCCCGCGCAGCTTCTGGTCCAGGATCCCACGGCGATCGCCGAGGCCGACTTTCTCTTCATGGAATCGACCTACGGAAACCGGAACCACAAGGACGAAAAGGAAAGCCTGAACGAACTGGCCGAGGCGATCGCCTACAGTTACGACCGGGGCGAGAAG
>JBFMBA010000272.1:0-3286 GCA_040755475.1 Thermodesulfobacteriota bacterium | reverse complement strand
ACCCCCGATGCGGGTACGGTAGATGATTCGGGGCGTCCGTCCCCCGCCACGGAACGCCTGCCAGGACGGCGGCGCGGGCGCGAAGCGCGGGGTTCGTCTTTGCGGCGGCGGCTCTTTGCCGTCTATGACGGTGTCGATGAGGATCCCGGGCTGGCCGACCTGTCGGCGGGGCTTCTCGAGCGGCAGATGCGCTCCTGGCCCGCGCTCGCCGAGGGCCATGCCGCCCTGGCGGCGGCCGGGATGCGGGAGATCCACGGCGGCCGCTGGACGGTGAAAGTCCAGTTCAATCCCCGGCGGATCGTCAGCAGCGGCGCGAGGCTAGATCCAGAGTCGATCCGGCAGCGGCCCTGTTTCCTCTGTCTCCCGCAGCTCCCCCCGGAGCAGCAGGCGATCCTCTACCGGGATGTCTTTCTGATCGTCTGCAATCCCGCCCCGATCTACCCCGGTCATCTGACGATCGTCCACCGCACCCATCAGCCCCAGGCGCTTCCCCCGGAGCGGCTGGGGATCCTCCTTCGGCTCGCGGCCGACTTCGGCCTCGGGATGACCGTTTCCTACAACGGCCCTCGCTGCGGGGCCTCGGCGCCGGACCATCTCCACTTCCAGGCGGCGCCCGCGGGGCTGCTACCGGCGGAGCGGGAAGTGCTGGAGCCGCGCAACCGGGCGGCTGCAAAGATGCGCGAGGGGGTGTCGATCTGGCGCACGCAGGGTCTGGGGCGGGGCATCCTCGTTATCGAGGGGGAGGGGCAGGAGCCTGTGTCGCGGGCCTTCGGCAGGGTGGTGTCGGCGCTCGACCGCCATCATCCCACGGGTGAAGAGCCGATGCTGAACCTCTTTTGCACCCATACCGGCAGCGGCTGGCGTCTGATCCTTTTCCCCCGGCGCAGGCACCGTCCCGAAGCCTATGACCGTCAGGGGGACGAGCGGCTCCTGGTGAGCCCCGGTGCGGCGGACATGGGCGGGATCCTCATCACCCCCGTGGAGAGGGATTTTCTGGCCATGGACCGGGAGCGTGTTCTGGGGATCTTCCGCGAGGTGGCCCTTGACGATGCCGCCCTGGAGGCCGTCATCACCTTTTTTGACTCGGGTGACGAATAGGGGATCTTCCGCGTGAACAAACGCTGCAGTCCGCCTCAACCGAAAATATTCAGGCGGCCCGCCGTGTTCTGATGAAAAGGATAGACCAAACGCCGCAGATGGCAGCAAAAAAGTGCTGCTCAGAGCGCCCGGCCGACGATGATGCCGGTCCGGGAGCGCCCCGCCCGCAGATAGCGGTCCAGGGGCTCATCCGACAGGACGACCCGCCCCGCCGCGCTCGAGGCGTGCAGAAGATGGACGCGCCCCCGGAGGCAGACCGCCAGCCCCACGTGGCAGACGTCGAGACCCGTTGCATCGGTCGTGATCGCGATGATGTCGCCGTCCGTCACCCCCTCCTGCGCCCGCTCCAGCAGGGCCTTCGGGATGAAGAAGAAAGGCCGCTGCGAGCAGATCCCCTCGACGATCCTCAGCCGGAGAAAGGCGGCGGGGTTCCTCAGCGCGGGAAGGTCTGCCCGGCGGTCACTGAGATAATGGAGCCGCCTGCGCAGGGGTACGCCGCCGATATCGCCGGTGATGTCCCGCACGAGGCCTTTTCGGCCGTTGCAGTGAAGCCAGTCGGTGAAGTAATGCAGGCGGGATGCGAAACCGTCGCAGCGTCCCCGGCGGTACCGGATCCGCTCCAGCGCGCGGGCGTAATCATCGAATGCCGCGCTGCCCGAGCGGATCAGCCCGGCCAGGACGACGGCATTCTCCACGAAGGTCATGCAGTCGAAGCCCCGGAGGTTGACGACCAGCATCTCCGGCCCCTCCCCCTCCAGCGTGCCCGCCCGGTAAGGGGCGCCCAGAAAGTGCCTCCCCACCGCCAGCAGGGTGTCCGGCAGCGGCCGCCCGCGGTCTCCCCGCTTTTTTGCCGATCGGAGCAGCGTCCCGACGATGGTGCGGTCTTCCGGAGAAGCGATCATGCCTTCTGTAACCCTCCGATTGCAGGAACCCCTGTCGCGCCGGACCATTCTCGCTCCGGTTCCCCGGCCCGGCCCGTGCACCCACGCCGCGCCGAACCTGGATCAGGGCTCACTCCCGCCTGTCCCGTGCGCCCCTGCCCGGACCAGGCTTCATTCTACCAGTCTTGCCGTCCGATAGCCAGCCCGTCGGATGATATCATACCATGTCGCTTCCCGGCGCGGAACGGGGCTTGCCGGGGCCGCGCGCCCTGCCCGGGGTCCCGGCAGGGTCCTGTTTTGAAAAGCGCTGGAAAAATAGACGGAACTCCGCTAAGAAAAGGGCAGAGATCCGCAGCAAGGAGGCAAAGATGGAACCGGTCGGTGACGCTGTTCGATTCCGGGGGGCCGCTCAGTATGTTCTGGACGATGAACTGGCCAGGATCGTGAATGTATCCATGGTCCTGGAGATGCCGCTCCTGATCAAGGGCGAGCCGGGGACGGGTAAAACCATGCTGGCCCACGCCATCGCCGAGAGCCTGCGGATGCCGCTCATCGTTCTGAACGTGAAATCCAGCATGAAGCTGCTCGACGCCCTCTATCAGTACGACACCCTCACCCGCCTCAACGACAGCCGCTTCGGGGATTCCAAGCGGGATGTGAGCCGCATCGATCAGTACATCCGGATGGGAAAAATCGGGCAGGCCTTTGTCTCGGACTGCCGGACGGTCCTGCTGATCGACGAGATCGACAAGGCCGATACGGATTTTCAGGACGACATGCTGGACGTCCTGGATCAGATGCAGTTCGACATCATGGAAATCGACCGGACGGTCAGGGCCAGACACCGCCCCGTGATGGTCATCACCTCGAACGCCAAGAAGGACCTCTCCGACCCCTTCCTCGGCCGGTGCAACTTCCACCATATCGCTTTTCCCGACCCGGAGATGATGCGGCGGATTCTGAGCGTCCATTTCCCCGATCTCCCGGAGACGCTGGCCCAGGCCTCGCTCCAGTTCTTCTACCGTCTTCGGGAGTTCAGGGGGATCGAGAAGAAGCCGGCAACCCGCGAACTGATCAACTGGATTCGGGCGCTTCGGAGCGATCCCGATTTCAACGTCAGGCAGCTCGAGGGCGATCAGATCCCCTATCTCGGGGTGCTCTTCAAGAAGAGCATGGATTTGAACCTGGCGCTCCAGCAGGCGGGACGCGCCCGCAAATAGAGGCGGCCAATGGCTTCGTAGAAAGCCCATATCCTGCGCCGCACCATCATCGTTGCGGTGCACGGCAAAGCAAGCCTCACTCCCGGG
>JBFMBA010000271.1:0-3821 GCA_040755475.1 Thermodesulfobacteriota bacterium | reverse complement strand
TCCCGCAGGGACAGGGGTCGTTGCGGCCCGCTTTGGGAACCCTGCTCGCTGCCGCAGCCCGGAGCTCATCCATCAGCTCCTCCCGGGGACGCCCGGCCCATTGCAGCGCCGCCATTTGGGCCGTGTAGGGGCGGCAGTGGGTGAAGAAACGCCGATAGCCGGCACAGAGGTAGTTCAGGCCCGGCTCGCCGTCCGATGTCCAAATGATGCGATCCTTCGGGCAACCCCCGTTGCACATCTTCAGGACATCGCAGGTCCGGCACCAGCGCGGCAGCGACTCCTGCTTGGCTCGCCCGAAAGCCCCCTGTGCCGGGCTTTCGAGGAGTTCGAGAAGCGGCGTTTCGCGGATGTTGCCCAGGCGGTGCTCGGGGGTGACGAAGTGATCGCAGCTGTAGAAGTCGCCGTTGTGCTCGACGACCGGGACATCCCCGCAGGTGGGCCGGAAGACGCACAGCGAGTGGTCCAGGCCGCAGGCAGGCCGGGCGGCTTCCTCGAAGCTCTGGACGATGATCCGCCCCATATCCTGCCGTACCCACTCGTCGAAGATCGCACAAAGGAACGCGCCGAAGGCATCCGCCGGCACGGTCCGCCCGCTCACGCCGCCCGGGGATTCGGGCTCCGGCTCCACAAGAGGAATGAAGCTCAGATACTGAACCCCGATCTCCTTGAAGAACCGGTAGACCTCGATGGGATGCCCCACGTTCCGCGCATGGACCACACAGAGCAGATCCACGGGGAGCCTGTGCTGCCGCAGCAGTCGATAGCCATGCATTGCCTGCCGGTGCGTGGCCCTGCTGTCCTTGGTCAGGCGGTAGGCGTCGTGCATCTCCGGCGGGCCGTCGATGCTCAGGCCGACGGAAAAATCCTCGGCGGCGAAGAAGCGGCACCACGCATCCGTCAACAGGACGCCGTTGGTCTGGATGCTGTTGGTGATGCGACCGCCGCCGGGCCGATGCCTGCGCTGAATCTCCGCGATGCGGCGGAAGTAGTCCAGCCCGAGAATCATCGGTTCGCCGCCGTGCCAGAAGAAACGGATCTCCGGCTCCGGCGCTGTTTCGATCTGTCCGACGATGTACGCCTCCAGCAGGTCGTCGGGCATTCGAAAGGATTGGGTATGCGGGTACAGCCGCTCTTTCGGCAGGTAGTAGCAGTACCGGCAATCCAGGTTGCAGTGCGGTCCCGCCGGTTTTGCGAAAACCTGAAACTCACGGGAAGCCTTGACGACGCTCTCCATGTATCCATTCCTGCGTGGCTTGATCGCTGCCCAAACCGTCTGTTGACCTTGATAACGCCGCCCGTTGGTGCATAACGGCAAGTATATGCAGCCCGTCGATAGGTGTCAATGAAATCCCGACCGCCCCAAGGCCCCGTCAAAGTCGGCTGGATGATGGTCCCCGGACGAACCTTTGTGGAATTTTTGGGGTGCCCGTCTCGGCGAGGGAAGCGTCCGCGAAGCGGCCCATTCCCATTGTCTGAGCCCGCAGGGCGAGTTTGGGAATGGGAGCGGCCGAGCCGTAGAACGGGCCAAAAATTGTACAGGTGAGTGGCGGGACCCTCTTCCAGCCACATCAGAGTGATGGCGCCAACTTTGACGCAGCCCTGCCGATCGCCCAACAAACCGTAGGAGCCTGAAGAAAAATATGCTATATGGTTCGTCCCGTCACCGAACCTCGGCAGGACCGCGGGGCAGACGGTGAGACCACCATAAACCTGTGCCACAGGGAAGGAACATGCAAAGAGAATCGACGAAAGTGCCCTGCAGGGAAGCCTGCCCGGCAGGGGTTGATGTCCCGCGCTATCTTCGCCTCATTGTCGCGGGCAGGTACGCCGAAGCGCTGGCGGTGATCCGTGAGAGCATCCCCTTTCCGGCGGTCTGCGGTTACGTCTGTCCCGGCCCCTGCCAGGTCCAGTGCCACCTGGCCCATCTCGCCGATGCGCCCGAAGCGATCCGGATTCTCAAACGATTCGTCGCCGACCGCGCCCCCGGGACGGGGGAACGGCCGCATCAGGCGCCGCCGACCGGGAAGCGCGTCGCCGTCGTGGGGTCCGGACCGGCCGGTTTGACGGCCGCCTACTATCTGGCCCGGCAGGGCCACGAACCCACCGTCTTTGAGGTGCTGCCCGAACCGGGGGGGATGATGCGGACGGGGATCCCCGCCTATCGGCTGCCGCCGGATGTGCTCAGGGCCGACATCGAGCGGATCGCCGGATCCGGTGTGGAGATCAAGACGGACACCCGGATCGAATCGCTGGATCGCCTTTTTGAAGAGGGCTTCCACGCTGTCTTCATCGCCGTGGGCGCCCATCGCGGTGCCCGGATGGCCATAGACGGCGAGCGGAGCCCCGGAGTCATCGACGCCCTCACCTTCCTGCGCGACGTCAGCCTGGGTGCACCCCCCGCGGTGGGCGAAAGCGTGGTGATCGTGGGCGGGGGCAATTCGGCCGTCGACGCATCGCGGACCGCCCTCCGGCTGGGCGCCCGGGATGTCACGATCGTCTACCGGCGGACCCGCAAGGAGATGCGCGCCTATCCCGAGGAGATCACCGAGGCCCTGCGCGAGGGGGTGAACATCGTCTTTCTGGCCGCCCCACACCGGATCAGCGTCGAAAACGGCCGCCTGAGGATGGTGTGCCTGCGCACCGAGGCGGGCAGCGCGGATTCCTCCGCTCCTCCCCGGCCGATCGCGGGCAGCGAATTCAACCTGGAGGCGCAGACCGTGATCGCGGCAGTCGGCCAGGAGCCCGAGATACCGCCGGGATTCCCGGTCTCGCTCAAGGGCCGAACCATTCTCACCGCCCCGGACAGCATGGCGACGTCAAAACCCGGCGTCTTTGCCGGCGCCGACTGCGTCACCGGACCCAGCTCCGTGATCGAGGCGATCGCCGCCGGAAAGCGCGCCGCCGCGGCTATCGACCGATATCTCGGGGGCAGCGGCGCCATCGAGGAGCGGCTGACGGAGCCCGCGGACGTGATGACGCCGGCGGCGTCCCTCTATCCCCCCCGGACCGCGGTGCGGGAGGAGGTACCGCTCCTTTCGGTCGCCGAGCGGTTCAGCGGGTTCCCCCTGGTGGAACTTCCCCTGTCGCCGGAAGCGGCCGCGGGGGAGGCCGACCGCTGCCTGAAGTGCGATCTCCCCATCCTGGTCGAGGAAGCGAAGTGCCGGTCGTGCTTTGTCTGCCAGCTGGTCTGCTCGCTGAAATTCGAGGGCGCCTTCAACCCCTCGAAGGCCGCCATCACCATCCTGCCGGTCATGCAGGGCAGCGGGTCTGCCCATGTCGGGATCTCCTTCGAGGACAAGTGTGACGGCTGCGGCCTGTGCGTTCGATACTGCCCTTTCGGTGCGCTGATGCGGGGCGCCCCGGCCGGCTGTGCGGCGGACAGACGGAACGAGAACCGTGCGGTGTGAAATACCGCTCATCAGGCGGGGCTTTTGACCCGGAAAGTCCCCTCTCTTTCGTTGCGCCCCGTAAAAGCGCAACAGGTGAAACAGGGCAGGGTTGGAAAGGAGACATGCGCCGTGTCAGGGAACGTCATTTGTGGCTACGCCGGCAGGATACTCAGGGTTGACCTCACCGGCGGGCGGGTCACCGAGGAAGTGCTGGACGAGGCCACCCTCAGGAAGTGGATTGGCGGGGTCGGTCTGGGTGCAAAGGTCCTCTACGAGGAAGTCCCCCCGGGGGTTCAGTGGAACGATCCTTCCAACCGCCTCATCGTGGCCAGCGGCCCCCTGGGGGGAACGTTGGTCGGAGGGGCGGGGAACATCTCCATCAGCATGAAAGGCTCCCTGACCAACGGAGCCACGTCGACCCAGGCGAACGGC
>JBFMBA010000270.1:0-28842 GCA_040755475.1 Thermodesulfobacteriota bacterium | reverse complement strand
GGCTGCGACCAGGTCGACCCCCGAATGGATCGCCTCCGAGAGGATCGAAACCGACCCGATCCAGATGCCCGCGACCAGCTTCATGATGACGAGCGTCGTGTTGGAAGCGACGGAGAGCAGGGCGACCTTTTCTTTTCGTGATTGGACATTCATCGGGGAAATATACTAAATCCAAGAGGCTTGGGAAGTCAAACACAATGCGCACGGGGTGGCCGCTGTGCAAGAATTTACTTGACAGAAAGGACATCGCGTATATATTGTCTACTAATACGGTCTTAATGCTGGAGATAGAGCGGGGTCGCTGGATGACCGTGACGGGGTGAGACGGCACCAACCCGGGGCAGGGCTGCCGGAGACCGGTATGCCGGCGGACAGGGTGAGGCGGCAAAGGGAGAACAGAAGGTGAGAAGGGGCAATAAATCGATTAACATTATGATGTGCATGTGTTATGTCACCACAGTTGGGGGATTCTTCATGTGAAGGCATTGTTCCGGCATCCGTGAATGAATCAACCCGCTGACCGTTGAAATCGCAGCGGGTTTTTTTATTGCACGGTGTCCCGCTGGCGGCGGATGGAGATGAGGGGATTCGATCATGCCAAGAGAGAAAGGAAATGAATCATGAAAATCTATGAGGATATCACAAAGACAGTGGGTAACACCCCGCTTGTTCGACTGAAGCGGATGGCCCAGGGATGCGCGGCCGATGTGGTCGTCAAGCTCGAGTCTTTCAACCCCCTTTCCTGTGTCAAGGACCGGATCGGCGTTGCCATGATCGACGATGCCGAGAACCGGGGAATACTGAAGAGCGGATCGGTCATCATCGAGCCGACAAGCGGGAACACGGGGATCGCGCTTGCCTTTGTGGCGGCGGCCCGGGGCTACCGGCTGATCCTTACTATGCCCGATACGATGAGCCTGGAGCGGCGGCAGCTCCTGGGGATCTTCGGCGCGGAGCTGGTTCTGACGCCGGGGGCCGAGGGGATGAAGGGCGCCATCCGGAAGGCGGAGGAACTGGTTGCGGCGACCCCCGGAGCATTCATGCCCCAGCAGTTCAACAATCCGGCCAATCCCGAGATCCACCGGCGAACGACGGCCGAGGAGATCTGGGCCGACACGGATGGCCGGGCGGACATCCTGGTTGCCGGTGTGGGAACCGGCGGAACCCTGACCGGCGTCGCCGAGGTGATCAAGGCGAGGAAGCCCGGCTTCAAGGCCATTGCCGTCGAGCCGGAAGCGTCTCCCATCCTTTCCGGGGGACAGCCGGGACCGCACAAGATTCAGGGAATCGGCGCGGGATTCGTTCCCGGGGTGCTCAACCGGGGAGTCATCGACGAGATCGTCACGGTCTCCAACGAAAATGCGGGAATCACCGCCCGTCGTCTGGCGCGCGAAGAGGGGATCCTTGCCGGTATCTCCTGCGGCGCCGCCCTCTGGGCGGGCCTGGAGGTCGCCAAGCGACCTGAAAACAAAGGAAAGCTGCTCGTGGTGGTCCTCCCCGACACGGGGGAGCGTTATCTCTCGACCTGGCTGTTCAAGGAAGCCTAGCAGGAGGCCGGACGGGTAGAAACGAAGGAATGCTGCATTGAAAACAGAATCATCCGGGACGGAGCCGGAGGGCGCCAGCCGCTCCGTCGGCATCGTCGAAACGAAATATATGACCATTGCGGAACCGCCGCAGGCGTTGAAGCTGGAAAGCGGCGAGTCCATCGGGCCGGTGACGCTGGCCTATGAAACCTATGGTGCGCTGGACCCGGATCGGTCCAACGCGATCCTGGTGCTGCATGCCCTGTCGGGGGATGCCCACGCAGCCGGGTATCATCAGGAAGCGGAGGCTCCCGGCTGGTGGGATGCCATGATCGGGCCGGGGAAACCCTTTGATACGGACCGCTACTTTGTGATCTGTTCGAATGTGATTGGCGGCTGCAAGGGGAGCACGGGCCCCTCCTCCACCAATCCGTGGACGGCAAAGCCCTACGCACTGGAGTTTCCCTTCGTCACGATCGCCGACATGGTCAGCGCCCAGCGGCACCTGATCGACGTGATGGGAATCGACAGGCTGCTCTGCGTGGCCGGAGGATCGATGGGCGGCATGCAGGCGCTCCAGTGGGTGGCCTCTTATCCGGAGCGGGTCCGGTCAGCCATACCCATAGCCACGGCTCTGAAACATTCGCCGCAGCAGATCGCCTTCAACGAGGTGAGCCGGCAGTCGATCATGGCCGATCCGGCCTGGCGAAACGGAAATTACTACGGAATCGGCCAGCCGGAAAGGGGGCTTGCGGTTGCGCGGATGATCGGCCATATCACCTTCATGAGCGACCAGTCCATGGAGGAGAAGTTTTCCCGACGACTCAAGAAGGAACGTTTCAGCTTCAATTTTGATGCGAATTTCGAGGTTGAGGGGTATCTTCATTACAGGGGGGCCAATTTCGTCAAGCGCTTTGACGCGAACTCCTATCTTTACATCACCAAGGCGATGGACTATTTCGATCTCTCGGGGGGAAGGCTGATCAACGACCGGAAGGTCGACACCCGGTTTCTGGTGATCTCCTTCAAGTCGGACTGGCTGTATCCCGCTTACCAGTCCCAGGAGATCGTCCGGCAGTTGAAGCAGAAGCAGGTCGACGCCACCTACTGCGAGTTGAAGTCCACTTACGGCCACGACGCTTTTCTGGTGGAGCTGGAGGGGCAGACGACTCTGATCCATCATTTTTTGGAGAAGACCTATCGTGGCGAGAGGAACGGGAATGGATATCGTCGCTAACGGCATCCGCCCGGATCATCAATTGATTTTTAACATGGTCGAGCCGGGGGCGCGGGTGCTGGACCTGGGCTGCGGGACGGGCGACCTGCTCCACTTCCTGGAGGCGAACAAGGATGCCCGGGTGCAGGGGATCGAGCTCGACGAGAGGGCAATCTACGAATGCGTCAGAAAAGGGCTTTCGGTCTGCCAGAACGACATCGAGAGCGGTCTTGCGGAATATCCCGACGGATCCTTCGATTATGTGATACTCAACCAGAGCCTTCAGGAGATCCGGAAGGTCTATTTCATCCTCCGGGAGGCGCTGCGGGTGGGCAGCCGCGTCATCGTCGGGTTTCCCAACTTTGCTTACGTGAAAGCCCGGATGGCGCTTTTCTTCGGCGGGAAGGCCCCCATGACACCGTCGCTTCCCTACCACTGGTACGATACGCCCAACGTGCGATTCCTGAGCATCAGCGATTTCCAGGAATTCTGCATCGAAAAGGGGTTCGCGGTGGAGAAGGCCTCTTTTCTCTGCGGTCAGAAAAGGATCACCTTATGGCCCAATCTCAGGGCGATGGGTGCGATCTTCCTTCTGTCCTGGAGAGAAGGTCAGAAGGGATGGAGCGATGATCGGTTTTCCCATCGGTGGCGGAGCAGGAGATGAAAAGTAAAGCGGTGGCCCTGCTGTCGGGCGGCTTGGACAGCATGCTGGCGGTCAAGATGATGATTGAGCAGGACGTCGGGCTGACGGCCGTTCATTTCACGAGCCCCTTCTGTAACTGTTCGTTGCGCACCAGCGGCTGTGGACATCAGGCCCGCAGGGCGGCCGAGGCGTTCGGCGTACCCATCCGCGTGGTCGCCAAGGGGATGGATTACCTCAAGGTGGTCCAGCAGGCGCCCCACGGTTACGGCCGGGGTATGAATCCCTGTATCGACTGCCGCATCTACATGCTGCGGAAGGTTTCCGGCATGTTGGAGGAGCTTGGGGCTTCCTTCGTGGTTACCGGTGAAGTGCTCGGCCAGCGTCCCATGTCCCAGCACCGGCAGGCCATCGAATTGATCGACAGGGAAAGCGGTCTGGCGGGACGGATCCTCCGTCCCCTGTCGGCGCATCATTTTCCGCCGACCATTCCGGAAGAGGAGGGACTTGTGGACCGGGCGCGGCTTCTGGCCATTTCCGGCCGGTCGCGGAAGGAGCAGATCGCGCTGGCGGAGAAGCTGGGCGTTCACGACTATCCCTGTCCGGCGGGGGGGTGCCTCCTGACCGATCCGGAGATAGCCGCCCGCCTGCGGGACCTGTTCGACCACGTCCCCGAATACAGCCACCGGGATATCGTGCTGCTGACCATCGGCCGCCATTTCCGCCTGACCCCTTCGCTGCGGGCCGTATTCGGAAGGAACCAGGAGGAAAACGAAAGAATTTCAACGCTGGCCGCTCCGGGAGACAGGCTTTTTACGCCGGAGAATTTCCGGGGACCGACGGTCCTGGCCGCGGGTGAGGTGGATCCGGCGGTGGAAAGGATGATCGGGGAGATGATACGGGCTTACAGCCAGGACGATCCGGAAGGATGCCGCATCCGGAAAGAGGCCATCGGCGCCGGGTCTGCCGTTTTTTTCCGCGCGGAACGAAAAGAATCAAAGCAGGCATTCGCTCCGCTGCGAATCGGGCGAAGTCAGGAATGAAGCCGGTCTATTTGGATTATGCGGCAACGACGCCGACGGATCACAGGGTGGTCGAGGCGATGTTGCCCTGTTTCGGGGACGTATACGGCAATCCCTCCAGTCTCCATGCTTTCGGCCAGGAGGCGCAGGCCGCCGTGGAAGGGGCCCGGCGGAGGATCGCGTCATTCATGGGTGCCGATCCGGCGGAGGTGGTATTCACCAGTGGCGGCACGGAGAGCGACAACTGGGCGATCAAGGGGGTGGCCTACGGGAACCGCAAGCGGGGCGACCACATCATCACCTCGGCGGTCGAACACCACGCGGTGCTGGAAACCTGCCGATTTCTGGAAGGGGAGGGATTCCGGGTAACCATCCTTCCCGTGGACGGTCACGGCCTGGTGGATCCGGCCAACCTGGTCCGAGCCATCACGGACAAAACCATTCTCGTTTCCATCATGCACGCCAACAACGAGATCGGAACCATTCAGTTCACCGCCGAGATCGGGGCGATTGCGCGGGAGCGGGGGGTTGTTTTCCACACGGATGCCGTTCAGACCTTCGGCCATCTCCCCTTCACGGTCGATGCCCTCAACTGCGATCTGATGAGCGCATCGGCCCACAAGCTCTACGGGCCCAAAGGGGTGGGGCTGCTGTACATTCGCAAGGGGACGCGGCTTGTCCCTTCCATGCATGGTGGGGAACAGGAAGGCGGCCGCCGGGCCTCCACGCTCAACGTGCCGGGTATCGTCGGTTTCGGGAAGGCCGTCGAGCTGGCCGCAGCATCGCTCGCCGCTGAGCCGGCGAGGCTCACCGCCATGCGGGACCGTTTGGTCCGCGGCCTGCTGGACAGTCTCGACGGGACACGCCTGAACGGCCATCCCACCCGGCGGCTTCCGAACAACGTGAATGTTTCCCTGGGTTCCCTGGAAGGGGAAGGGGTCATCCTCAGCCTCGACATGCTGGGCATCGCCTGTTCGACCGGTTCGGCCTGCTCCTCCTCCAGCATGGAGGCTTCGCACGTCCTTACCGCCATCGGGGTGCCCAAAGTGCTTGCCCATGGTTCGATCCGGCTGAGCTTGGGACGGTGCACCGTGGAGAGCGATATCGACAGGGTCCTGGAGGTGCTGCCGCAGGTCGTCGGACGATTGCGGTCCCGATCGCCGCGGTCATCCTGATTGAGATCTTTGAAAATCGTAATCCCTTCGCGCGCTGGATATTTTTCGACCTGGCATCTCCTCGCTTCGCTCATTTCCCAAATTTTCCGTGAAGGCGCTACGCTGCGGGGGCAGGGGGCCCCGAAAAATCTCCAAGGCGCGCTTCCGGGATTCGATTTCAAAGGTGCTACAATCTTTTTGATTGTGCGAAAAGGCTTTATCTCACTTTTTTATAGAAGACGGGCGGGAAGGCGTGATGAACAAGGTGGCGGTAGCCATGAGCGGCGGCGTCGATTCGGCGGTCGCCGGGCTGCTTCTCAAGACGAGCGGGCACGAGGTTGTCGGGGTGACCATGTGCCTGGGCATGGCCACGGCCGAGGGGGGGCGGGTGAAGTGCTGCGGCCCCCGGGAGATCGAGGACGCGCGCGGCGTGTGCCGTGCCCTCGGGATTCGTCATTATGTGGTTGACTTTGCCGCGGATCTGGAAGAGAAGGTCATCCGGCCTTTTGTGGATGAATATGCCCGGGGGAGGACCCCCAACCCCTGCGTGGCCTGCAACCGGGAAATCAAGTTCGGTTCGCTCCTGGAGAAGGCACTGGCCTGGGGCTTCGATGCAATCGCCACGGGCCACTATGCGGCCATCGAGGCGCACAACGGCGGGTTCCTGATGAAAGTCCCGAAGGACCGGCGGAAGGATCAGACCTATTTTCTCCATGCCATCCCGAAGGAGGCGCTGGGCAGGGTGCTCTTCCCGCTGGCCGGCTATACCAAGGAAGAGGTGCGGGGCATCGCACGGCAGTCGGGCCTGCCGATCTTCGACAAGCCCGAGAGCCAGGACATCTGCTTCATGCCGGCTGAAGGGCATCGCGCCTTTCTCCGGAGCCGGGGGATAGGGGTGGAACCGGGCGAGATCGTCGACCGCAGGGGTCGGGTGATCGGGCGTCACGAAGGGATCGCCTGTTACACCATCGGTCAGCGAACCGGCCTCGGAATCGCTTCACCTGTGCCCCTCTATGTGACGGCGATCGACGCCGCGGGCAACCGCCTGGTGGCGGGAGAGAAGAAGGAGCTCCTGTCGGAGGGGCTCACGGCGGGCCGGATCAACAGGCTGGTCGATGCCCTTCCGGCGGAGGCCTGGGCGAAGATCCGCTATGCCCATCCGGCGGCCAGATGTGGTATTTCACAGGAAGGCGACCGTCTGGCGGTCCGGTTTGCGGAGCCGCAGGAGGCCGTTTCGCCGGGACAGTCCGTTGTCCTGTATGACCGGGGGACCGTTCTGGGCGGTGGGACCATTGAGGAGGTGTTGGTTGGAACTCGTTGAAAAAATCCAGCGGTTGAAGAAGCAGCGCAGGGCCGTCATTCTCGCCCATAACTACCAGCTGCCCGAGGTTCAGGACATTGCCGATTTCGTGGGCGACTCCCTGGAGCTGAGCATGAAGGCCGCCCAGACGGACGCGGCTCTGATCGTCTTCTGCGGCGTGCATTTCATGGCGGAGACGGCCAAGATCCTCTCACCGGACAAGACGGTGCTTCTGCCGGACAAGAACGCCGGCTGCCCGATGGCGGACATGATCACGGGCGAGCAGCTCCGCGCCCTGAAGGCGGAGCATCCCGGGGCGAAGGTCCTGTGCTACGTGAACACCTCGGCCGAGGTGAAGGCGGAGTGCGATCTGTGCTGCACGTCGGCCAATGCCGTCCGGATGGTCGAGGAGGTGCTCAAGGATGCCGGGCAGATCATTTTTGTCCCCGACCGCTATCTGGCGGCCTTCGTGGCCGGAAAGACCGGGCGCACATTCATCACCTGGCCGGGATTCTGTCCGACACACGCCCGAATCATGCCCGAGCATGTCACCGCCGCGCGTGCCCTCCATCCGGGGGCCGCTGTGATGGTGCATCCGGAGTGCCGCCCCGAAGTCACGGCGCTGGCCGACATCACCATCTCCACCGGCGGGATGAGCCGCTATGCCCGGGAAACCGAGGCGCGGGAGATCATCGTCGGAACGGAGCCGGGGATCATCCACCGGTTGAAAAAAGAGAATCCGGACAAGCGCTTCCATCCGATCTCCGCATCCGTCGTCTGTCCGAACATGAAGCGGACGAACCTGGAGAAGATTTGCTGGTCGCTGGAGGATCTGCAGCACGCCATCGAGGTGCCCGAAGCGATCGCGACGCGCGCGCGGCGCAGCATCGAGGCGATGCTCAAGGTCGGCCGCTGAAGGGAGGGGCGCCCATGGAAAACCGCAAGAGTGTCGAGGCGCTGCACATTGATCGCGAGGGGAGCCGCATCCGGAGCGAATGGACGGCCCGCGAATTTCCTCTCACGATCATGCTCAACGGCGAGCAGCTCGTCACGGTGCTGTGCACCCCCGGCGATCTGGATGCCCTGGCTGTCGGGTTTCTCTTCTCCGAAGGGATCATCAAGGGGAAGGAGGAGGTGACGGGGCTGACCCTCGACGATGAACGAGGCATCATCCGGATCCGCACGGCAACGGACAAGACCGCGGACGGCCAGCTGTTCATGAAGCGGGTGCTGACCACCGGCTGCGGCAGGGGGATGGCTTTTTACAGCTACGCAGACCTGGATCGCAGGCGAACGGTCCAGTCGGATCTGCGCGTGGCCCCGGAGCAGGTGCTGGCCCTGAGCAAGGGTTTTCAGAGCGCCTCCGAGCTCTACCGGACCACGCGGGGGGTCCACAGCGCCGCGCTGTGCGATCCCGGAAAAATCCTGGTCTTTGCGGAGGACATCGGGAGGCACAACGCCGTCGACACGGTGCTGGGGCGTTGTCTGCTGGAGAACATGGCCGTTTCGGACCGGATTCTGATCACGAGCGGGAGGATTTCCTCGGAAATTCTCTTCAAAACGGCGGCAAGCGGAATTCCCGTACTGGTATCTAAATCGGCGCCGACGGACATGGGGGTCGAACTGGCGCGCGAGCTGGGGATCACCCTGATCGCTTACGTACGGGGGGGCGGAATGAACGTCTACGCCGGGGAGCAGCGGATCGACCTCCCGCAGCGGCCGGCGGCTGCCGGGGAGCAGCCGACCGCCAGGCAGGACTGCGGCGAAAGGTCGGAGGAAGAGGATTGAAGCCATGAAAGGGACGATTGTTGCCGTCTGCCGGAGCGAAAAGACGGGTACCCGGAAGGAGCCATGCGGGGAGGGTGTTTTCGTCGAAAATGTCGGCATGAAGGATGATGCCCACGCGGCGCCGGGTATCGCCCGGCAGGTGAGTCTTCTGGCCGTGGAGAGCATCGCGAAGATGAAGGGCCTGGGCATTGAACTGAATCCCGGCGATTTTGCCGAGAACCTGACGATCGAGGGCATGGAGCTCTTTTCCCTTCCCGTCGGGACGCGGCTCAAGGTCGGAGGAGCGGTGATCCTCGAAATCAGCCAGATCGGTAAGTCCTGCCACAGCGGCTGCGCCATCTTCAAGGAGGTGGGTGCCTGCATCATGCCCAAAGAGGGCGTTTTTGCCCGTGTGATCCGGGGCGGGCGGATCGGCG
Source organism: Thermodesulfobacteriota bacterium (assembly GCA_040755475.1). Taxonomy (GTDB): domain Bacteria; phylum Desulfobacterota; class Syntrophia; order Syntrophales; family UBA5619; genus JAKAFS01. Next base: position 19,780 of record JBFMBA010000270.1, on the reverse strand, counting down.
ATGGAGACGCAGTAGAAATCATGCCGAAAGAGATATGAGAGCTTGAAAATCATGGTCCCTCGGCACGCTGGACATTTTTCGACCCTGCACCTCTTCGCTTCGCTGCAAGGACGAAACTCACGCTGATGCACTCGGGGATAATTAGGGAAAATTAGGGACAGCTCCCGATTTTCCCCGGAAAATCGGGAGCTGTCCCCATTTTCCCATTTTCCCGTAAGCCGCTCCGCTGCGGGGGCAGGGGGCCCGAAAAATCTCCAATGCGTGCTTTCAGGACATGATTTCCAAGTGACACAAAGGTGCCGATGTGAATTATTTAAACTCAAACGAACGAAGAGGTGATCATGGGGACCACGAATGAGAAACCGGTCCACGAGGCCGGAAAGACCCCGGAAGACGATTTCCCGGGGCTGGTGGAGGCCCTCTGCTCCCTGAAGAACGGTTCCACCGCCGGGCTGAAGAAGCGCTGGCAGGAGCAGGCGCTGCCCTCCCGGCAGGTGATCGGCGAAGTGATCGAGTCGATGCGTTCGGTCCTGTTCCCGGGGTACTTCGGTTTTTCCGAACTCAAGGCCGAGAGCCTTCGGTTTCACGTGGGCTCCACGCTGGACCATATCCGGCGCGACCTTCAGGAACAGATCAAGAGGGGGCTCTGCTTCTCCTGCGAGGAAGGACCGGAGTGTCTGCCTTATTGCGATCAGCGGGCGCGCGAACTGACCGGGGAGTTCCTCGGGAGGCTGCCGAAGGTGCAGCGGCTGCTCGCCCTGGATGTGGAGGCCGCCTATGAGGGCGATCCGGCGGCGGCCAACCAGGACGAGGTGATCTTCTGCTACCCGGGGCTCGTGGCGATCACCAATTACCGGCTGGCGCACGAGCTGCGAGTGCTGGGCGTGCCCATCATTCCCCGGATCATCACCGAGTCGGCCCACAGCGCCACGGGGATCGACATCAACCCCGGCGCGGTGATCGGAGAGCGCTTCTTCATCGATCACGGCACCGGGGTGGTGATCGGGGAAACCTGCATCATCGGCAGCAGGGTCCGGCTCTACCAGGGGGTGACCCTGGGCGCGAAGAGCTTTCAGCTGGACGAGCAGGGGAACCCCGTCCGGGGAATCGACCGGCATCCGATCGTGGAGGATGACGTAACCATCTACTCCGGCGCCACGATCCTCGGAAGGGTCACGATCGGGCAGGGCTCGGTGATCGGCGGCAATGTCTGGCTGGTGCACAGCGTTCCGCCGGGAAGCCGGATCACCCAGGCGCACATCCGCGAGGAGGATTTCGAGCGCGGCGCCGGGATATGAGGGTTTCGAGGAATGTGGATAAAGAAGGGGAAAAGTTACCGGTCTCTTTTCTTTCCCGCCTGGACCATCGTGGCCGCCGTGTTGACGCTCCTTCTGGTCATCGCCTTTTCCACCTACCGGAACATGAGCAGGGAGCGGGGGCGCATGGAGGAGTCCCTCCTGCGGGAGGGTCAGGTGATCATCCGGGCCATCGAGGCCGGCGTCCGCGCCGACTCCCCCGCCGCTGCGCCCGACGCCCGCCGTCTGCAGAAACTGGTGGAGGAGGTGGCCCGCGAGCCCGAAGTGGCCGCCATCGTCATTTTCGATAGGGAAGGGAATATTGCGGCGACAAGCCGCCCTGCCGATCCGGCCCCGGAGAAGGTCAGGGGCGTTGCGTCCCTCCAGTTCCTGCTCAGGGAAAGAGGGATGGTCATCCGTTACCGCGAACAGCCGGACGGAACGCAGGCCTTCGAGCTCCTTCAGCCCTTCCGTCCTTACCCATACCAGACACCACGCCCGCTGCGTCGCGAGCCGGAGGTAAAACCGGCGCTGCGGGAAGAACCGTTGCGCCGCTGGGCCCAGGACAAGACCATCGCCCTGAGCCTCCACCTGGCGGCCTTTGAAAGGGCCCGCCGGGAGGACAGGCACCACAACCTGCTGATGGCGGCCATTCTGGTGGCGCTGGGGACCGGAGCGCTTTACTTCATATTCATCGTGCAGAACTACTACCTGGTGGACCGCACCCTGGACCGGATGAAGACCTACACCGAGAACCTGGTGGAAAGCATGGCCGACGGGGTGATCTCGATCGACCGGGAAGGGAAGATCGTCACCCTGAACCGGCAGGCCGGGGAAATGCTCGGTGCCGGACGCAAGGGCCTGGAGGGGATGCAGATCACATCGATCCTGGGTGAAGGGGTTGGCGGGATGCTGGCCTCCATGGACGGGCAGACGCCGATACGGGACCGGGAGATCGATATCCGCAAGAAGGATGAAGGCGGGGACGGCAAAGATGATACAATTCCCCTCAGCCTCAGCGCGGCGCCGCTCAGGGATGAGCAGGGCGGGGAGATGGGATCCGTGCTCCTGATCAAGGACCTGCGTGAGATACGCGATCTCCAGGAAAAGGTGCACCGGAGCGAGCGCCTGGCCTCTCTCGGCCGGCTGGCCGCCGGTGTGGCGCATGAGATCCGTAATCCCCTGAGTTCCATCAAGGGGTTCGCTCAGTATTTCGTGAAGCGCTTCAGCGGGAATGAACAGGAGCAGGGATATGCCCAGGTCATGGTCAAGGAGGTGGATCGGCTCAACCGCGTGATCACGGACCTGCTGGACTTTGCCGGATCCAAGGAACCCCGCCGGGAGCCGCAGCGGCTGGAGGCGATCGCCGATCAGGCGCTGAAACTGCTGGCGCCCGACCTCGATGCCCGGAAGGTGTCGGTGGTGAAGGACTATGAGCCCGGCCTGCCTGAGGTCCCATTGGACCGCGACCGGATCTCCCAAGTGTTTATCAATCTCATGCTCAACGCGATCGAATCGATGGAGGCCGGGGGCGAGATCCGAATCGGCCTTCACCGGTGCGGTCCTCCTCCGGCGGTCGAGGCCACCTTTGCCGACACGGGGGGAGGGATATCGGAGGGCGATCTGGAGCAGGTCTTCGAGCCCTTCTTCAGCAGGAAGAAAAAGGGAACCGGTCTGGGGCTGGCGATCGTCCACCAGATCATCGAGAGCCACCGGGGAGACATCCGGGTGGAAAGCCGGCCGGGCAGGGGGACGACTTTCCGGATACGCCTGCCCCTGGAGGAAAACTCAGCGGCATGAGCTCACTTTGAACATCGCGATCCCTTCGCGCGCCGGACATTTTTCGGCCCTGCTCCCCCTCGCTTCGCTGCATAGACGAAACTCGCGCTTCGCGCTCAAACAGTCGTCTTTGCGGGCGCTACGCTGCGGGGGCAGGGGGCCCCGAAAAATCACCAATGCGCGCTTCCGGGAGCCGATGTTCAAGCTACGCAAAGGTCTCGATATATGAATGAAAAACCGAAAATCCTTGTTGTGGACGATGAACAAAGCCATCGGATCATGCTGCGTGCCGTCCTGACGGAGGACGGCTACGAGGTGACCGAGGCAGCCGATGGAACGGAAGCGGTCAAGGCCGTGGAAACCGGGGCCTTCGACGTGATCCTTCTGGACATCCGCATGACGACCATGGACGGGATCGAGGCGCTGGGCGAGATCCGGAAGATCAGCCCCCTCGTGCCCGTTCTGATCATGACGGCCTTCGCCTCGGTAAAGACCGCCGTGGAGGCGCTCAAGGCGGGGGCCTTCGATTACATGACCAAGCCCCTGGACATCGAGGAAGTGAAGATACTGATCGAAAAGGCGCTGGAGCATTACCATCTCCGGGCGGAGAACCTCAGTCTCAAGGAGCGCCTGGGTGACCGTTTCGATTTTTCCCGGATCATCGGCCGCAGCGGCAAGATGAAAGCGCTGCTCGACATGTTGGCCATGGTGGCGCCCTCCGACGCCACGGTGCTCATCATGGGAGAAAGCGGAACGGGGAAGGAAGTGGCGGCCAACGCCATCCACCACAACAGCGCCCGCGCCGGGCAGCCGTTCATCAAGGTCGCCTGCGCCGCCCTCCCGGAAACGCTTCTGGAAAGCGAGCTCTTCGGACATGAAAAGGGCGCCTTTACCGGTGCGGTATCCCGCCGCGAGGGGAGGTTCCAGCTCGCCCACCGGGGGTCGATCTTCCTGGACGAAGTGGGGGAAATGGGTCCGGCCATCCAGACCAAGCTGCTGCGCGTCCTCCAGGAAAAGGAGTTCGAGCCGCTCGGGAGCGCCCGGACGATCAAGGTGGATATTCGGGTGATCGCCGCCACGAACAAGGATCTGGCCAGGGAGGTCAGGGAGGGCCGTTTCCGCGAGGACCTCTATTACCGCCTCAACGTGGTTCCCATCACGATGCCGGCGCTCCGCGAAAGGAAGGAGGACATTCCTCCCCTGGCGGACCATTTCCTGACCCTCTATCGGGAAAAAAACCGCAAGCCTATCAAGGGCATCGCGGGCAAGGCGCTGGACCTGCTTGTCCGCTACGACTGGCCGGGAAACATCCGGGAGCTCGAGAACTGCATCGAGCGGGCGGTGATCATGGCGAGGGAAGAGGTGATCTCGCCGGCCGATTTACCTCCCCAGATCCAGCTTCTTGCCGGGGAAGGAGAAAAGGATGGTGTCGCGATCCCCCCCGGAATGAGCCTCGCGGAAATGGAGCGGGAGCTGATCGTCAAGACGCTCGCCGAAACCGGCGGGAACCGCACCAGGGCCTCGGAGATCCTCGGCATCAACCGCCGCACCCTGCAGAACAAACTGAAGGAGTACGGCCTCAACACACCTGGAAAAAGGGATTGACAAACCACCGGTCAGTCACTGATCCGCGGCACCGTGGGCCACTCACCAGCTAATTGACAAAACCACATCGTTCGTGATATCGTATTACGAAATAGATCGATGGAGGTTTTGGCATGCAATCAGTAACGGTATCACCAAAATACCAAATCGTCATACCCAAGACAGTCAGAGAAGCATTGAAGCTTCGTCCGGGTCAAAAATTGCAAATTGTCGAATACGCCGGCCGTATCGAAATTCTACCGGAACGTGATTTCAAGGAACTTCGCGGATTTCTCAAGGGAATTAACACTGATTTCAAACGAGAGAAAGACAGGGTATGAATATCGTCGATTCTTCCGGCTGGTTGTCATACTTTGCAGATGAGCCAAATGCCAGGCATTTTCTTGCCCCTCTGAACGATTCGGCTTCGCTTGTTGTCCCAACGATAACGATATACGAGGTGTGCAAGGTCATTCTTCGCGAATCCAGCGAGAATGAAGCGCTGCAGGCCGTTATTGCCATGCAGAAAGGAAGGCTTGTGGAGCTGAATACATCATTGGCCGTTGCCGCTTCAAAGCTGAGTCTGGCGTATGATCTTCCAATGGCGGACAGTATCATTCTGGCCACAGCTCAAGAATACAAGGCCATCATATGGACTCAGGATGCAGATTTTCAAAATCTAAGCAATGTGAAGTATTTTCCAAGGAAATAGAAAATGACCACACATCAATCCAGCCGTCTCGTCATTCCCGCGGCCGATTTCCCTGTTGGGTGAAGGAGTAAGACCTCATTCCGAAAGCAGGCGGGCGAAAAGCGCCGCCCGCGGGGCCATGGCCTCGAGTTCAATGTACTCATGGGCGGCATGCGCACCGTCTCCCACCGCGCCGATGCCGTCCAGGGTCGCCGTGCCGACGGCCGAAGTGAAATTCCCGTCGCTGACGCTGCCCACATGGGTTCCCGGCAGTTCGATTCCGAGATCAGCCGCCATCTGTCTGGCCCTGCGGTACAATTCCAGATTTGCCTCCGTCGCCTCCAGCGGCGGCCGGTTGATCCGACCGGTGACGTTGAGAACCGCGCCCTTTGTCACTGGCGTTAGCGCCAGTATCGCCTGTTCAGCCCTCACCAGTTCTTCCTGGCCGGCGGCCCGGAGGTCGATCCGGGCTTCGGCCCTGTCCGGCACCATGTTGAATACGGTGCCGCCGGAGATGACGCCCACGTTGACCGTGGTGCCGATTGAATAGTCGGTCAGCCCCTGCAGTTTCAGGATCTGATGGGCGAGTTCGGTGATCGCGCTGATGCCCTTCTCGTGGTCGCTGCCCGCGTGGGCCGTCCGGCCGGTCACAGTGAGATGATAGATGCCCCAACCCTTTCGGGTCAGTTTGACCGCGCCGGCAGGTCCCGACGCCGGTTCCGGCACGAGCACGAAGCGGCTGCGCAGCGCCTCCCGTTCAATCAGAGCCCGCGAGCTGCCGCTGCCGGTTTCCTCGTCGGTGGTGCACAAAAAGACGATTTTCCGGTCCGGCCGGATGCTGCCTTCGATGATCGTCTTCAGCGCGAAATAGGCCTGGACGATCCCGCCCTTCATGTCATAGACCCCCGGCCCGCAAGCCCTGCCGCCTTCGATCCTGAAAGGTCGCCTCGCCAGTTCCCCCGCGGGCCAGACCGTGTCCAGGTGGCACAGGACCATGACCTGCTCGCTGCCGCTTCCCCAGGAGGCCCGCAGGTGGTCGCCGGCGTCCGGCTGGAGAAATTCGACCGTGGCGCCGATCTCGGTGAACCGGTCCGCCATGTATTGCGCCAGCCGCTGCAGCGTCGCTTTGTCGGCCGAGGGGGTCTCCATCTCCACCATGTCGCGCAGCATCACGGTCATGGCGTCCTGCTGTTTCAATAGGTGATTGGTGATGGACATGCTTCTCCCTGCCTTGAATCACTCCTCATCGCTCACCTGGGGAAGGATCGCGCGCTTACGGCGGAGCCAGGGCACCAGCGGATAGGCCAGCAGGATGAGCGAGATCAGCATCAGCACGCCGGAAATCGGGCGGGTGAAGAAAATCAGCGGGCTCCCCGCCGACAGCAGGAGCGAGCGGCGCAGGGCCGCCTCCAGCATGGGGCCCAGGACCAGCGCCAGAATCAGCGGGGCCGCCTCGTAGTCGAATTTCTTGAAGAGATACCCCAGCAGGCCGAACCCGACCATGATCAGGACTTCGATGACGCTGTTGTTGAGGCTGTACGCGCCGATCAGGCAGAAGAGCAGAATGAGCGGGAAAAGGATCGGGTACGGGACCTTGAGTATCCGGACCCACAGACCGATCAGCGGCAGGTTCAGGATCAGGAGCATGGCATTGCCGATGTACATGGAGGTCACCGCCCCCCAGAAAAGGCCCGGCTGCTCCTGGACCAGCATCGGCCCCGGCTGCATGCCGTGGATCATCATGGACCCCAGCAGGATCGCCATCACCGCGTTGGCGGGAATTCCCAGCGTCAGCAGCGGAATGAAGGCCCCCCCCGTGGCGGCGTTGTTGGCGGCCTCGGGGCCGGCCACGCCCTGGATAAGGCCGGTGCCGAAACGCTCCGGGGTCTTGGAGACCTTCTTCTCCACGGCATAGGAGACAAAGGAGGAGATGACGGCCCCCCCGCCCGGCAGGACCCCGAGAAAAAAGCCGATGAACGTCCCGCGGAAGATAGCCCCGATCGAATCCTTCCAGTCCTGAAAGGTGGGCAGCAGATGACGGATCTTCGTTTCAAAAACCGACCGCCGGATCGAGTGCTCCACGTTGAGCAGCACCTCGGAGATCCCGAAAAGGCCCATGACCGCCGGAACCATGCCGATGCCGTCGGAGAGCTCGACGATGTCCATCGTGAAGCGCGCCGATGCGGTCATGGAGTCCAGCCCGATAGAGCCCAAAAAAAGGCCGAAGGCGGCCATCAGCAGGGCCTTCCACATGGGGCCGCTGGCCAGGAAGGTGAGGATCGTCAGGCCCATGATCATCAGGGAAAAATATTCGGGGGGTCCGAATTTCAGGGCCATCTCGGCGAGAGGCGGGGCGATCAGCATCAATCCGACCACCCCGATCGTGCCGGCGATGAAGGAGGCGAAGGCGGAGATGCCGAGCGCCGGCCCGGCCCGTCCCCTGCGGGCCATCTGGTAGCCGTCCAGACAGGTGACCACCGACGCGGCTTCGCCCGGGATGTTCACCAGGATCGAGGTGGTGGAGCCTCCGTACATGGCCCCGTAGTATATCCCGGCGAGCATGATGATCGCCGAAACGGGGGTCACATGGAAGGTCGTGGGAAGCAAGAGGGAGATCGCCGCCACCGGCCCCAGCCCCGGCAGCACCCCCACCAGGGTGCCGATCACGACCCCGATGAAGCAGAACAGGAGATTGTTCCACTGCAGGGCGACCTGGAAGCCCAGAAGGATGCTTTGAACATAATCCATGGCCGCTCCTTAAAAGCCCCAGGGGCCCAGGGGAAGCTGCGCCTTGAGCCAGAGGTTGAACAGGGCGAACGCCCCGAGGGCCGTCCCGATCGCCCCGACGATCACCACGGACCAGGGCTGGGGCTCCACGGCCCGCAACAGAAAACCGATGAAAAGGACCGTGCACAGGACGAAGCCCAGGGGCTTCATCAGCAGGGCGTAAGCAAAAAGGGCCGCCACGACGATGAGCGGCTTATGCCAGAGAACGCCGCGCAGGATCGGCCTCCACCCTGTTCCCCTGCGCCTGCTGAGGCTGGATTGGATGACCCCGATCAGCGCGAGAAAGGCGATGATGCCGCCGGCCCAAAAGGGCAGGAAGCCCGTGCCGGGGGATTCGAGCGGCCCGAGGCCGTAGCGCAGCGAGCCGAGAGCGATGGCGATGCCCACGGCGATCCAGACCGCCCCGCTGACCTGGTCGTTGTTGAATCTGGCCATGGAATGGCCGTCACTCTTTCCGCAGGCCCAGGCTCCGGACCAGCGCTCCGACCTCCTGGTTCATCTGGACGAGGTGCTTTTCCAGATCCTGGGGGCCCCGGTAGAGGAAGGGCTGATCCATCTGCTCGCCTGCCTTGATGAAATCCGGATCGTCCATCGCCTTCTTGAAGGCGCTGTGCAGCGTGTCGACGACCTGGGGGGGGAGCCCCTTGGGGCCGATGATGGAGATCAGGCTCGGAGCGGTGATGTTGTAGCCCAGCTCCAGCAGCGTCGGCGCGTTGGGAAAACCGGTCATCCGCTTTTCCCCATAGACCGCCAGCAGCCGCAGCCGTCCCGATTCCACATGTTTCTTCCACTCTGTCGTCTGGGAGATGGCCTCCACGTGGCCCCCCAGGAGCGCCGTGGTCGCCGGACCGCCGCCGTCGAAGGGAACGTGGGTCCACTTGACCTTTTCCCGGATCGCCAGCCGCTCCATCACCAGGTGCTGGGGTGTCCCGGCCCCGGCCGTGGCATAGCGGATCTTTCCCGGGTTGGCCTTGGCGTAGTCGATGAATTCCTTGAAGGTCTTCCAGGGAGAATCGGACTGGACGACCAGCCCGTACAGGTAGACGGCGTACTGCATGATCGGGGTGAAATCCTGGGCCGAGTCGTAAGGGACCTTGCGCATGTGCTGGCTCAGGACTGCCCCGCTGGGGAGGATGCCGATCGTATACCCGTCGGGCTTCTCGGTCTTCATGAGGGCGACGGCGACCGCCGAGCCGCCCCCCGGCTTGTTCACCACCACGATCGGCTGCCCCAGGATCTTGGAGGCGGCGTTCACAAGCGGCCGGGCGCAGATATCGGTGGTCCCCCCGGCGGGATAGCCGATAACGAAATTGATGGACCGGGCGGGATACTTCTCCTGCGCCGCGACAAAGCCGGGCAGAACAGCCATAAAGACCATCAGGAAGAAACAGACCCCACCGACCATCCCCCTTTTCAATCCCATCCGTAGACATGCCGCGATTTTCATCTCAAGACCTCCTTGCGTGATTTGGACCGATCCTATCACCATCCTTCAAAAAAGCAATTATATCAAAGATCACGTGAGAAAAACTCGGGCACGGCGGCGGGACTGCATGGACAGTCCCTGGCGCTCATGCGATCGCGATCGGCCTGATGGGAGACCCCGCCCCGCCTTTGATCTTCAAGGGGAGGGCGATAAACAGGAAAGAAAAAATCCCCTCCCGCGACAGTTCCTCGAGATTGAGCATTTCCATGATCTGGATGCCGTTCTGCACAAGCAGGATCACATGGCAGGGCAGGTGATGGGGCGGGACCCTGTCGTAGGCCGTCGTGTCGGAACCGGTGTAGGCCGCCTTCTTCTCGGCAAGGTAGTGTGCACCGCTCTCGATCACGCCCGGCGCCCCCTTCTCTTCGGACACGTATTTCTGCCGGTCTTCCCAGTACCGGATCCATCCTGTTCGCACGAGCACCGCATCGCCCTCGGCGATCTCCACCCCCACGGCTTCGGCGGCGCGCTCCATCTCCTCCTTCCCGATGCCGAAATCGTGCGGCAGCACTTCAAGATGGAGCGAGCGCGGGATGTCCAGGAGCACTCCCCTTCTGATGACGGGCGGCGTCGTGTCGATGCCCAGGACATGAAGGCCGTCCTGATAGCCCTGGAGGTCGGTGATGTCGACGTTGCCGTAGACGATGGAGCGGCACGCCACGTGGGCTCGGGCGTCCAGATGCGTCCCCGTATGCCCCCCCATGACGAACAGGTCGTTGCAGAAGCTCACCTTCTGATCCGTCAGCGTCACGTCGCCGTGCTTCTTGGTCAGGGTGTAGGCGAAGGGCGGCTGGTTCGGGTGGTGCGGCATCCCTGGGAAGTACGGCATCCCGAGGTCGTAAACGGTTCCCCTGGCGAGCAGGTCCTTCAGGTACGGCTCCATCTCTCCTCCTTGCCTTGCTGGCTGCTGAAAAACGCGCCTTTGCTGCATTACGGTGCAAGCCTCATCGCTCGACCTGTTCCCAAATAAGCCCCGCTCTCCGGTCTTTGCGCGCCTCATGCCTGACATTTCGAACGGCCGGCATAAAGGTGTCGTTCAACACCGTGTCAGCGGCCCATCAGGCTCTTTGCAATGATGAGCTTCTGGATCTCGGTCGTGCCTTCATAAATGCGAAGGGCCCTGATCTCGCGGTAGAGCCTCTCGACGGTCGATCCGGCCATGACGCCAATCCCCCCGTGGATCTGCAGGCTCTGGTCGACGATGCGGAAGGCGGCTTCCGTGGCGTACATCTTGGCCATCGAAGCCGCTCGCGCGATCTGCTCCCCTTTCGCGTCCTGCAGCAGCGCGGCCCGGTAGACGAGCCCCCTGGCCGCATCCAGCTCGGTGGCCATCTCGGCCAGCTTGAACTGGATGCCCTGGAACCCGGCGATGGGTCGGCCGAACTGCACCCGTACCTTGGCATAGTCGAGGGCCGCGTCGAAGGCCTTCTGGGCGATTCCCAGCGCGGCGGCGCCCACCGAGACACGGAAGAGATTGAGCGTCTCCAATGCAATGCGCAACCCGTCCCCCGGGCTCCCCAGGAGGTTTTCGCGGGGGACGAAGCAGTTCTCGAACATCAGCTCCACCAGGTCGTGGGGCGCGATCACCTTGAGCCTTTTGTGAACCTTGAATCCCTCCATCCCTTTTTCCACGACGAACGCGGAGAGGGCTTTGGGATTTCCCGGCAGCGGCGTCCCGGCGAATGTCACCGCGATATGGGCCGCGTTGCCGTTCGAGATAAACCGTTTGTGACCGTTCAGAATATGTCCATCGGCGGTATCCCGGGCGTGGCTCTTGATGGCGCCCACGTCGCTTCCCGCCTCCGGTTCGGTCAGGGCATAGGTCGAGAGGCGCTCGCCCGAAGCGAGCCCGGGGAGAAACCTCGCCTTCTGCTCCGCGCTGCCCGAAAGGAGAATCGGGTAGCTGCCGAGCCCCTGCATCGCGAAGGTGACGTCGGCCGGGCAGTAGACCCCGGCCAGCTGCTCCCTGACCAGACAGATGGACATCGATCGGACGCCCCTGCCGCCGAACTCCTCAGGGACCAGGAGCCCAAAGAGCCGCGCATCGGCCATCACCCGGATCAGTTCATCGGGGATGTCGTCCGTCTCGCCGTACTTTTCGGCGAGCGGCGCGATCCGCGTTTCTGCAAAAATCCGGCACTCATTCTTGAATTGCCTCTGGTCGGCGGAAAGCAGGATATCCATGTGGTGACCTCTTTGAGACCGTCGGGTACGTTGGAAATCATGTCCAGTGCGCAGGGACCATGATTTCCAAAACTCTCCTGTTCTCTCTTTCTAAGACCTTTGACGATGCCGTCATTGCCGCGGGAGTGCTTTTTTCATGATCTTTCCCGTCGGGTTCTTCGGCAGTTCCTGCACGAAGGCGATCTTCGGGAGCTTGTACGGGGCGAGATTGGCCCGGCAGTGCTCGGCCAGATCTTCTTCCGATGCCGCAGCACCTGGTTTGAGGGCGATGAAGGCCTTCGGGACCTCGCCCTTCACCGGGTCCGCCACGCCGATGACCGCCGCTTCGCTCACGGAGATGTGCGCATGGAGGACCTCTTCGATCTCTTTCGGGTAGATATTGTAGCCGCCCGATATGATCAGCTCCTTTTCCCGCCCGACGATGGTGAAATAACCGTCCTGATCACGATAGGCGTGGTCCCCGGTGTGGACCCAGCCGTCCCTTATTTTCTCCCGCGTCTCATCGGGGAGCCTGAAATAGCCTCTCGTGGCGTTCGGGCCCCGGAAGACCAGCTCCCCCACTGCTCCAGGCGGGCACTCGCTTCCGTCCCTGTCGACGATCCTGACCGCCACGCCGGAGACGGCGATCCCGACCGATCCGGGTTTGCGCACACCGAAAACAGGGTTGGCGGTGACCAGGCCGGTCGATTCGGTCAGGCCGTACACCTCGATCACGTCCGCCCCGAAGGCTTCCTCCCATTTCCTGAGGACCTCGACGGGAAGGGAGGCGCCTCCCGAAAGACCCATGCGCAGGGAGGAGAGATCACGGCGGTTCTCGCCCAGGGCGTTGAGAAGCAGGATGAACATGGTCGGGACGCCGGGGAACCAGGTCGCCCGGTAGGTCTCTATGGCGTCAAAAATCGTCTGGGGCTTGAATCGTTCGACGGTCACGACTGCGCCGCCCGAGCTCAGACTGCCGAAAAAGGGGCTGGCGATGGCGAAGACGTGCACCATGGGGAGGGCGGCGATCGTCACGTCGCTTTCCCTCAGGCCGTAGCTCTGGGCGATGTTCGGCCCGCCGAAAGTGAAGTTGCCGTGGGTCAGAATGACCCCCTTGGGGCTCCCCGTGGTTCCGGAGGTGTAGAAGATCACCGCCGGCTCGTCGGAGCCCGGGGTGCATTCCCTGACCGGCGCGATATCCGCTCCGGCCAGCGCGGTGATTGCATCCTCCAGGGTTTCGGTCCGGCGCCGCAGGACACCGCGCTGCAAATGAGGAAGATCACCCTTGATCTGATTCAGGAGGGACGCGAACTCCTCGTGGAGGATCAGCAGCTTGGATTCCGAATGGTTGAGGAGGTATGTCACCTCCCTGGGTGTGTACAGGGGGTTGATGGGTACGGCGACGCCTCCCGCCTTGATGATGGCGAAGAAGGCGATGAGCGTCTGCGCGCTGTTGGGATGGAGCACCGCCGCGCGGTCCCCGCGGCCGATGCCGAGCCGCCGGAGGCCGCCCGCGATCCTGTCGGTGACAGCGTCAAATTCCCCGTAGGTGATCGGCCCCTCTTCCCCGTGGACGAGGACCCGAGCGCCGTAGCGGTGAACCCGATCTTTGAGGAACCGTACAAGGTCCATCACCTTCTCCTAGAGGTCACAGGATGGTCCGTCCGCCGTCGACGCAGATGGTCTGGCCCGTGATGTACGAGGATGCCGACGAAGCCAGAAAAACGCAGACCCCCATGATGTCTTCGGGGCTGCCCACGCGGCCCAGGGGGGTGGACGCGACGATGGTGTCGTACATCTGCCTGTCCTTCAATCTGTCTTCGACGAAGGGGGTGGAAAAATAGCCCGGGGCAACGGCGTTGACATGGATGTTGAAGCGGGACCACTCCTCGGCCAGCGCCTTGGTCAGCATGACGACGCCGGCCTTGGTCATGGCGTATATGGAATTGGGGATGCCGGCCCTGACCAGGAACGCCACGCTCGAGGCGATGTTGATGATCTTCCCCGACCGCTTCGGTATCATTCGCCCGGCGGCGGCCTGGCTGCAGAAAAAAACCCCCTTGGCATTCACGTCGACGATCCGGGCGAAGTCCTCGGGTGTCACTTCGAGGGCCGGTTTGTGCACATTCACCCCTGCATTGTTGACCAGGATGTCCAAGCCGCCCAGCTCCGCCTCGGCGGCGGCCATTATCGCCCTGGCCGCGGCCGCGTCGGAGACATCGGCGGCCAGAAACGCCGAGCGGCGGCCCATTGCTCTGATCTGCGCGCAGGTGTTTTCCGCCGTCTCGCCGTGAAGCGCGTTGACCAGCACATCGGCGCCTGCCTGCGCGAGGGCCAGGGCGATCCACTTCCCGAGCCCCCGGCCGGCGCCGGTGACCACCGCCACTTTTCCCTTTAAATCGCATGTCGGGTAAGAATACAAACCGCTGCCTCCTATCGAATCCGGCTGCCCCGCTGCAGGGCGGGAGAGGTTGCCCGTGTCCAAGGGTATCGATCTTCCCGGTGTTCGTTCCAGAGCGTTTGTTGCTGCATCCATATCACAATCACAGCAAAGACGCCCGCCAATAATATTGACAGACCGGGCAGCCGCACGTATAAAAGTTGCAAAGCCATGAGAAAAAGAGGGGGAAAAGGGTATGACGTCGACCGAAAATAAAACAATAGTCGCGGCGGCCATCATTGTGGGCCTCTGTCTGCTCGTCGGGCTTGCCGCTGGAGGATACTTCATCGGAAAGGGCGCCGCCCGCTTCAAATCCGATACCCGAACGGTGACCGTCAAGGGACTGGTCGAAAAGGAGGTAAAGGCGGACCAGGCGGTCTGGATGCTTCGTTTCAGGAGGGCAAGCGAGGATCTCAGAAGCGTTCACTCCAGAATCAGCGCCGACCGGGAGGTCGCGATCGCCTTCCTGAAGGCCCAGGGTTTCAAGGACGTGGAGATAGGGCGTGAGCCGACCCGAACCATCGACAAACTGGCCAACGAGTATGGCCAGCCACAGGCGGCCGAACGGTATCGCTATGTGGTAACGAACGCGCTGCTTGTCAAAACCAACAACGTGGACCGGGTGATCAAGGCGGTGGGGGCGACCGAGGAATTGCTGAAATTGGGCGTTATCCTCGATGGTCAGCAGGAGGGAGGGACAGCCAATCCCCGTTACATCATCACGACCTTCAACGCCCTCAGACCGCAGCTTCTGGCCGAAGCGACGAAGAACGCACGACTGACCGCTCAGCAGTTCGCCGCTGATTCCGGTGCGCAGGTCGGGAAGATTCGGTCCGCAAACCAGGGGGCCATCCAGATCTTCGGCAGTGACGGGAACGACGAGTCGGCCCCTTACAGTCCGACCAGCACACCGGGGAAAAAGATCCGGGTGGTCAGCACCTTCGAATTCGAACTGAGATGAGCGGTACGGATGATAAACAGAGGCGGCCCGGGGATGCCGAACCGCCCCTGTCTTTAAAAATGTGCGGCAGGGTTATGCCTGTTTCCCCTGCAGGTAGTCGATCATCGGCTGGGTCACCAGGGGAACGACATCGCCGATCATGTGGGGCATCAGGTTGTCCATGACCTTCGGCATCAGCTCGGGCATCTGCTCGAGCATGTAGTCGGGCATGGGGATGCGGTCGGCCACCCTCTGGAGCATCGTCGGCATGACCTTGGGCATCATCATCGGCAGGAGCCTCGGGAAGAGGATCGGGAACATCGGTTTCATAAGCCCGAGTGCGCCCGGGATCTTCCCCATCAACCGCATCATGGGCCCCATTCCGAAGGGCATGGCGCCGATCAGCTCGGGCCACATGGTGGACATGAGATTCGCGAAGCCGCGGGGTGTCATCA
The DNA here is from genome assembly GCA_040755475.1 of Thermodesulfobacteriota bacterium. Classification (GTDB taxonomy): domain Bacteria; phylum Desulfobacterota; class Syntrophia; order Syntrophales; family UBA5619; genus JAKAFS01. Next base: position 4,160 of record JBFMBA010000270.1, on the reverse strand, counting down.
GCGCAATCATCGCCTCGAAGACGGCCCACTGCCTCTTCACCTCGGGATTGGGATCCGGGAAGTCGTATCCCAGCGCCGATGCGGCGAAATGCGCCAGATCGACGACCTCCAGAGGCATCTTTTTCTTGTCCGCGCTAACCCGGAGCTGGAACTCGCAGCAGGGGCAGAGGGCCAGCACGGTGTCCGCCCCTGCCGCGACGGCCTCGTTGAGGCGCATCTCGCCGATGTCGGCGGCCACGGGCGGGTCCTTGATGAGGGTGAGTACCGAGCCGCAGCAGTGGGCCTCCTGGCGGTTGTGGTCCATCTCGACCAGCTTCGCATGGGGTATGGCGTTGATCAGGTCGCGCGGCGGTTCGTAGACCCCCGAGACGCGGCCCATGTGGCACGAGTCGTGCCATGTCACGGTGACCGGCGCCTTGCCCGTGTCGGGGAAGGCAAACTCGCCTTTATTGATCTTCTCGGAGAGTATCTCGCTGTAGTGTTTGGTCTTGAGGTTGAAATCCAGACCCAGCTTCTTCGACCAGACGGGATAGACATGGCGCCACATCATGTCGCACGCCGGGCAGGAGGCGATGACGGTGTCGGCGCCCGTTTCCTTGACGGCGCGAATGTTCCTGCGCAGGATCTCCTCGAAGACCTCCCATTTTCCGGCGACGAGCATGGGCGTGCCGCAGCAGTTTTCGCGGTTGCCCACATAGGTGAAATCCACCCCCGCCGCATCGAGGAGCCGCACGCTCGCCATGCCGATGTCCGGCTCCACGTAGCTTGCCGTGCAGCCGGCGAAATACACGGCATCGGCTTTCTTTCCGGGACCGTGCTTTTCCTTCAGGTCCTCGGGGAACCAGGCCGAGCGGTTCTTGCGGTAACCGGCCCAGATGTTCCCTTCCTTCAGGGCGGCGGCCGCCATCATCTCGAAGGGGGGGAAGGTCATCTTCTTTTCCTCATGGATGAGCTTGCCGCGGAGCTTCATCCAGGAGGGCTCGATCGGCAGGGCCGCGGAGCAGCGGATATTGCAGAGCTCGCATGTGGTGCAGACGATGAAGGTATCCACCACCTTTTGGCTCCACTCCTGGTTGCCTTTCATGTACTCCCGCAGCCAGTACCACTTGCCGCGGGGGCTCTGGCTTTCCCAGCCCCTGCCGTAGAACTGGTCGCACTCGTCCACGCAGTAGCCGCACTGGGAGCAGCTGTGGGCATACCAGGCCACATCCGCGGGGATGTCCCGCGAACCCTCTGTCGGCCTCTCCCCCACCTTGGTGAAGACGGCGTTGCCGAAGGGCCTGATGATCGGTTCGAAAAAGCTTCCGAGCTTCACTGCCGTGGCGATAAGTCTCCCTCCGAGCACCTTGCCGGGATTGAGGACGCCCCTGGGGTCGACCTGTTTCTTGAATGTGGCGAGCCTGGCGAGGCGGTCTTTCCCGAGCACATCGCCGGCCTTGGTCGAGAAGTAGAGTCCGGTGGCATAGGCGCGGCCGCCGTGCTTCTCCGCCAGTTTCATCATGGACAGAGACAGGCCGAAGACGAAGTTGTAGTTGAAGGCCCGCTCGTCGCCGGGGATGAACCCGAGGATCACCACCTCCGGCTTTCCCGATGGCGAATGCCGGATCATCACCCCTTCCTTGACGACGGGCTGCCGGATAGTCTTCTCCACCTGCGTCATGAAGTCGCCGAACGAGGAAAGGGGAATCACGACCTCTGCCGGCACAAGGCTGGGACCGAGGCGCTTGACCACCATGAGCTTGAAGCGGTGCTTCCATTCGTGGTGGGCGATCTTGTCGCTCAGGATTTCCGCCCCGCAGCGCTTGACGATCCCGTTCAGGCCCTCCATGACCTTCTCCCGGTCTTTTACACGGAAGGTGAGCGTGGTGATGAAAGACGCGGGGAGAAGCACCCGCTCCTCCGCGGGGTGCCCCATGTGCTCCATGAGAGGGGCCTGGTTCTTCATTTCCGCCATCCTGGGGTTGATGAAGACGAGCGACCAGATGGGAAGATTTTCGTCATGCATCATTTCCATCATCTTTTGCAGATCCGGGGCGTTCGGGCAGCCTATGGAGACCAGGTCCATCGCCTCATCGGGCCGGACCCGGATGGTGATCTCGCTGATCAGTCCGGTGATCCCTTCCGCCTCGCTGATCAGATCGAGATCTTCACCCTCGAACACCCGAACCGTGCCGTCCGCCAGGACGACGCGCGCGGAAAGGACCGTGTCCCGGAACCAGCCTGCTTCATAGGACCCGAAGCCGGCGCCCCCCTGGGCGAGCCAGCCGCCTGCCGTCGAGCCCGGGTAACTCGATGGGTATGTCAGCAGCGTCAGCCCTTTTTCCTTGAGCTTCCGGTCGAGCGCTTCCCATACGATCCCCGGCTGGAGAGTCGCGGTCATCTTCTCTTTGTCGATCGAGAGGACTTTTTTCAGGCGGTAAAAATCCACCACGATTCCCTGATCCACGGGCAGGACTCCGCCGTACCCTGAGGAGGCCTTGCCCCGCGGGGTAAGAGGAATTCCGTTGCCGGCGGCCCAGGATGTCAGCTTCTTAAGTTCCTCTTCGGTTACGGGCTGCACCACGGCATCAGGGATGGTATTGCCGATGAGGGGCCTGATCAGGCTCGGCATGGCGGCGATATCATGGCCGTAGAGCATCCGTTCCACGTCATCGAACGTGACGCGGTCCTGAAATGTATTCTTAAGATATTCTCTCTGCGTCGTGCCGAGCTTTGACATCCTGAAATCCCCCTTTGGGCGCATGGCGCGCTCACCTGTCGGTCAAGAGGGTAACGATTCGGCCTTTTTCCTGGATTTGTTCCGTAAGGACTTCCCTCATTAAATTGCATGCCTGAATGATCTTTGGGTTGGCGATGCGGTAATGGACGGTGACGCCCTCCCTCCTGGTCAAAATGACCCCTTTTGCCCTCAAGACGGCCATGTGCTGGGAGAGGTTCGCCTTGCTCAGGCCGGTCTTTTCGATCAGGCTGTTTGCCGATGTTTCCCCGTCTTTCAGGATGCTGATGATTTCCAGCCGTTTGGCGTTGGCAAAAATCTTACACACATCGGCCTGAAGTTCGTATATCTCTTCCATCTGCGCTCCTCCGGCCCTGTTCAAATTCAGCTGCTGTGAACCCTCTTTCCGCCCGTCTTCGTTATTCTAAGTTTCAATATATCTAAACTCTAATAAACTGAAACATGCCTGTCAAGGGTTTTTTCATGTGGGTTTTCATCCGTCACCGGACAGGTCCGTCGTGGCCAATGCTAAAAATATTCCCATGAACCCGGTTCATCGTTCCATAGTGGGAAAATAATCCGCACCCTGAGACCTTCCAAGGGGTTCCGGATAGGTGCATGGAAATTAAAATCGCATGATATAAAGAGTAGTTATCTGATTAAACCAGGGATTCTCTTCTGTCGGCACGGGTGTTGCAAAAAAGAGATGCCAGTAAAGTGAAAGGAGATATCGGCGTGGCTGAGTTGAGATGCGAGGTTTGTGGGAAAGAGTACCAGGATAGCAATCCACAGCACTATCCCGGATGCACAGTCGACATCAGGGACAGGAACAGGAAGCGTATGTGGTTTGCGGGTATTGCCGTGGCGATCCTTTCTGTTGTCTCAGCGGCTTATCTGTTTGGCGACAGCGGCGCCTGGAGGTTCTTCTGGGATTCGCTGCTGGGACGGCCAGCAGCGGTGATCAACGGCGAGCCGATAGCCTGGTCCGACGCAAGGGAACGTTTGCGGATCACCCGGTTGATGATGGAGAAGGAATACGGAAGAGACCTCTTCACCGGTGAGCGGGGAAAAGCGTACCTCAGGGAACTCGAGCGGGATGTCCTGGAAAGAATGGTTTTGGAGCGGCTGATCGCCCAGGAGGCGCGGCGGCTGAACATCACGGTCGGGGATGAACGGGTCCAGCAGGAGATCCGGAAGATCGGCAGCGAGATATACGGAACCTGGGACAATTTTCAGGCCAGTCTAAGGGAGGACGGCATTTCCGAGGACTATCTGTCCGCCCATGTCCGCAATCTCCTCCTTCGTCAGGAGGTGAAAAGGGCCAAGGCGCCCACCGGTGCCGATCCCGATGAGTATTTCGGCGCCTGGATGACCCAGTACAGGCAGAGCGCGAAAGTCACATTCAGCGGAAACGTCGGCATCTCCCAGGTCTCGACCGGGGGAC
>JBFMBA010000269.1:0-8801 GCA_040755475.1 Thermodesulfobacteriota bacterium | reverse complement strand
AGTCCCACCGCATAATTGACCAGGGTGCAGGCGATGAGCAGCAGGCCGTAGGCCGGTTTGAGGCACATGTAAAAATAATAGCTCGCGATCAGCAGCCATATCCATCGGTACCGACCGGAAATCGAGAAGACAATGAACACGACGACAGCGAAGAAAACAATAAATTCAAGAGAGTTAAATGACATCTGCCGGACATGTCCTTCCCGACGCCGGGACCCTGGCGGGGGAGTGCACAGGGATCGGAAGACCGATACGCTTTATCGTGAGACAATCTGCGGGTGAATCCTCCGGCCTGTATCGGATTGCCGCCTGAAGACACGGGGGAACGTCATTGAGCGACGCTTTTCCCCGACAGGAGGATCTCGTAAATCTCGACCAGTCGCTTGTTCAACTTTCTGATATCGAACCTCTCGGCGACAGCCGCCCTTCCCTTCGCACCCATCTCCCGCCGCCTTTCGCGATACTCCGACAGCTCCTGGAGTTTCAGCATCATCGCAACGACATCCCCCGACGGAACCAGATATCCGGATATCCCGTCCTGGACGATTTCGGATACGCTTCCGACGGCGGTCGCCACGACAGGCAGCCCCGACGCAAGGGCCTCCATGAGGGCGACGGGGAGGACCTCTTCACGGCTGGGCAGAAAGAAGAGATGGGCCTGTCTCATCGCGGCCAGCACGTCGCCCTGCTTTTGCCATCCGGAAAATGTCACGGCGTCGCCCACCTTGAGTTCCTCGGCCAGCCGGAGCAGCCGGGGTTTTTCGGGGCCATCGCCGACGATCCGGTATCGAATCCGCAAAGCGGGTTTATCATGAAGCAGCCCGGCGACAGCCCGGATGCCATCATCGAGGCCTTTTTCCTTCACCAGGCGCGCCACCGTCAAAATATGGACAGCATCTTGCTTGGAGGTGTCGTTTGCTGAAGCGAGGCCCGAATCGAACCGATCGAGATCGATCCCGACCGGGTGTTCCCTGACTTTGTCCGGATCGGCGCCGAGGCGTATAAGGTACTCCCGGTTCGACAGCGAAATCGCCAGGAAACAGTCACCCCGGCGAAAAAGACGGCGATAGATCTGCCCCCCCTCCCGCACGCCGCGCCGGATATCATAGCCGTGGAACATGGTGACCAGCCGACCGGGGATTCCCGCTTCTTTCAGCGAGGCGCCGATGAGGCCGTTCGTCCCGAAATGGCATTGCAGCACATCGAAGGGTCCGGACCTCAAAAGGAAAACCGCCCGGTGGAACGGGCGCAGGGAAAGAGCCTCCCGACCCGATCGAAAGAGATTGACGGTCCGAAAGCAAACCGCCGGATCGACCGGCAGATACCTGAGAAAAAGGGGAACGAACTTCCGGAAACGGGGGATGCGCCCCCCGGGAATGTCGCCGAAGTAGTGTGTGCGATCCAGAAGCCCGTAGGCGGCGACGTCGTCGTGTACGATGTCCAGAGGCCCCCTGAGGCCCGCGAAGATCGTCACGTCGTGGCCCAGATCGATCAGTCCCGTCAGCTGATTGAGGATGAAGGTTTCCGACAGGCAGGGAAAGGAATCGACCAGGAAGGCGATCCTCATCGGAGCGTCCCGTCCGACCGGTCGTCAAGCCAAATCGCCGTGGAGAGGGTGCGCCATAGCTTCACGGGATCCTTCTTCAGCAGGTCACGGTAGGATACGGAGCGACCCGTCAGAACTGCACGATGCTGGAACCGATTCCACTGAGGCTCGAACAGATCGGCGTATTGCGTGAAATACCGCCTGTAGGGAAAGGCGAACCCCATCTTCCTGCGCCGCCAGAGGATCTTTTTCGGCAGGTAGGGCTCCATCGCCTTTCTCAGGAGGTATTTGGTCCAGCCGCCCCTGAAGAGATAGGGGATCGGCATCCGCAGCCCGAGTTCGACCATGCGGAAGTCCAGGAGCGGAAACCGGTGTTCGATCGGGATGGACATGGTAAAATGGTCGCTGCTCCTCATGTAGAAGGGAACCAGGGCGACGCGGAAATGGTAAAGCGCCTGTTCGTGGAAGGAGAGGCGGCCGTATGATCTCTGATAATTCGCGGCCGCCGTGGTCTCGCCGCTGCCGCCACGGCCGGGTGAGCCATGAAGCCAGATGCGCCGAAGCCAGCCGGGTAGGTCCAGAGCATAGTGGGACAGGGTCTCCCCTGCCCTGCGCAGCGTCTTGAAACGGCGGCAGAACTCGTACCATTCCGCCGTCCAGAGGAACCCGTTCTGCCGCAGCTCCTCATAGGCCTTCGGCCAGAAACTCGACTCATAACCGGCCAGGACCTCATCCCCCCCGGCGCCGGTGACCACGACGGAAACCCCCTCCGATTTCATGCGGCTGAGCATGAGGTGGTGGCTGTAGGCATTGGGGTTGTCGTAAGGCTCTTCCATGATTCGTGAGAAGGCCTTGAATCCGGATCTGAAATCCCCCTCGAGATCCCTCAGGACGTGATAATCCAGGGGATAACGCTCCAGCATGGCCCGCGCGTAAGGCTCCTCATCGGCGCCTCTGACACTGACCGTGTAGGTCGTCACGTCGCCGCGCTTCAGGACCGCGGCGGCGGCCACGACGGAAGAGCTGTCCAGCCCGCCGCTCAATTCGAAGGCCACCTTGACATCGGCCCTCAACCGCAGTTCAACGGCGTTGAAGAAGATATCCCGGTAACGGCCGACCGCCTCATCGAAGGAAATGTCGCCGGTATCCAGCCTTTGCGCCGGATAGTCCCAGTATCGCTTCGCGTCGCCGTCGCGCAGTTGGAACCGGCCCCGCCGGAAGCCCACCGTCGTCAGCGGGGGCATGCTCCTGATCTGCCTGTAGAAGGTGGAATGATCGTGATCCTTGATCCCGGTCTCCACAAAGCCCCTTGCCACGTCTTCATCCAGCTCGATGTCTCCGGGCGACAGTTCGAGCAGGGGCCCGATGAGGCTGGCGAAGAAAAAGCCTGCGGGTAGCTCCCGATAATAGAGGGGAGCCACGCCAATCCGGTCCCGCGAGAACACCAACTCGTCCCTTCGGACATCGTAGAGGACGGCGGCCCAGAAACCGTTCATCCTGTTCCAGAGGTCGTTGCCCCAGATCCGGTAACCCTCGACGAGGACCTCCGTATCCGAACGGGTGCGGAAGCGGATACCCCTGGTGATCAGCTCCTCCCGCAGTTCAATGTAGTTGTATATTTCACCGTTGACCACGGCGACGACCGATCCGTCCTGACTGGCAAACGGCTGATGCCCCCCTTCGGACAGGTCGATGATCGAATAGCGGGTGTGGATGAGGGCGGCATCGTGGGCAAAACCGTGGGTATCGTCAGCGATATCGGGCAGGTGCGAGAGTTTCGCCGCGGTGAGACCGGTTTTGTAAGACCGGACGAGCCGCCTTTCCCGGTCGATCAGGCAGAGCCCCTCATCATCGGGCCCGCGTTTGCGTATCGGCCCGACGAGCGCATCGATATAGCCTCTTTCCCGATGACTGATGGGCGCCACAAGAATGTAACCCGCGATACCGCACATACCCCGTCACACTTTACGCAAGCGAGCCGTATAGCTCATCGAGTTTCCTGACCTGCTTCGAAATGTCATATTTCTGCTCGATCCACCCCCTTGCCGCCTGCCCCACCGTGCCTGAAGAAAGGGCCTCGTGGATTTTACGGACCGCGTCATCGAGGGAATCGGGGCGATACAGGAATCCGGCGCCGCTTCCGGCCAGAACGTCTCTGGGCCCCGTGTGATCGGGTGCGACAACCGGTCTGGAAAGGGCCATGGCCTCAAGAAGCGTGATCGGGGTCGCCTCCCTTTTGCTGGTCAGTACATACGCCTTGCAGGCCGCCAGGGCGTCAAGGATCTCGGAGTGCCCCAGGGAACCCAGGAGGTGAAGGTTCTTGGGAATATCGGTCCTGTAGGCCCTCCGAAAGGCTTCGCCATCCAGCCGTTCCCCGACCATCACAAAATGGCGATCCGGCATCCCCTCGGCCAGGCGCTTGAAAAAGAGGGGGTTTTTCACTTCGCGGATCCCGCCCGCGTACAGAATAAAATTCTCGATCCGATACCGCCGGACAAAGCGGCCGGCGTCGGCCCTTTCGGCGATAGCGGGATCGACCCCGTTTTCAACGACATGCGCGGAAATGCCGTAATGCTGTTGCAGATGCTCCTGCAGCCAGGCGGACACCGTGATCCTCAGATCGGCCTGCGAGCACACCTCGATGAGCGTCCGGTTCTCCTCGGTCTGCCAGCCCGCCAGGCCGCCGGCGTAATCCTCGGCAAAAAAAAGGGAATGGAAGGTATGGACCCACTTGTGTGATTCCGATCGGGAGGCATGACACGCCCGCTCGAACCAGGGGTCGGCATGGGAATGGAGAACATCATATCGCTTAAGGCAGCTCCTGGCGATGATTCTTTTATATTGTGGTTTCGCCCATCGGAATCGGTTGAGAAAGATCCGCATCGGTTTGGACGGCAGGATGGCGATCCGATGCGAGGAGAATTCCCCGATGTTGAAGATGTGCTTGCTGACCCCCCCGTACTCCTCGAAGACCGTTCCGGTGGCGATGTTCATGATTCGGTGAGTACCCGACAAACGAATACGTTCAATGATTGGCCAGGAAATGGTAAATCCTTGGTGCATAGATATTGAGAGCAAGCCTCCACAGGGCTCCGAAGGATCTGTTCTTTGAATAATAGAATCCTTTCAGACCCTTCCACGCGATCATCCTTGCACGGTCATGATCACCTGCCGACAGGTAACTTCGTAACAGGTCAAGGTAGAGCAGGTGCTGAACCCTCCTTAGTATTTGTCTTGATTCCTCATCGAGGTGCCTGATCAGGATGTCCCTTGCGGCAATGGCCCGTTCCAGATCGGGTGCTTCAGCCGCCTGCGACCAGTTTCCCTCCTCATGGATTCTGTAGGTACTCATCACGTCATCCATGTATCCGATCCTGCCTTTTCGCGCGTTCAGAATGATGAAGGGAAGGTCCCCCATGGGCATTTCGTAAAACCATTCCGGGAATTCCTCAATCAAATGATTGCGAACAAACATAGAAGATGCGTGTATCCAATAATATTTATCCCCCAAGACGTCAGAAAGTGAATATTCAGCTCGCCTATCTGGAGGGCGACTTATTTTTTGTTCTTTTGAGCTGTTTTCATGGATAAAGCTAACGGCATGAAAACACGCCGCATGATCCGGATAAGAAGACAGGTAATCCGCCTGCTTTTGGAGCTTAAGGGGATCGGTCCAGTAATCATCCCCGTCCAGAAGGGCGACATACTCGCCGTGGCAGCTTTGGAACGTCTGGACAAAGTTCGGATTCATGCCGAGATTCCGCTCCCTCAAGAGGGGCCGGATCCGATCCGGATGCCTTCCGGCATAATCGACAACCACGGCCCGGGTTCGGTCCGTCGAACAATCCTCCCCGATCACCAGTTCATAGTCAAAGTCCGCCTGCTGCATCATGACGCTTTCGATGGCTTGGCCTATGAATTTCTCGTGGTTATAGGTGATCATACAGACGCTTACTTTCATAAATTCAACTTGCATCTGTAATCCGCGTATAGCGGGGGAAAGGGATGCCTGGGCAGGTTATTCGGCATGCAATCTCGCTTTTACGGCGGCGGCATGCCTGGTTGCACAATGGATGATCCCGCAGACGGCTTCGATGTGTGCGTCACCGACCGCCATGCCTGTCGGCAATGCAAGGACACGTTCTGCGACCTCTTCGGTTTTTTTCAGGTGCAGCCCTGCATGCGGAAAGGACGAACGGTACGGTTCCATCCGATGGCAACCGGGATAAAAATACCGCCGGGCCAAAACGTTCTCGGCATGCAGAACCTCCAGGAGCTCGTCCCGGCTCAGCCCTGCCACCGGCTCGTCGACCTCCAGAATGATATACTGGTAATTCTGTTTTTCATGGTCATCGTACCTCAGGACTTCGATTCCGGGCACATTTTTCAGGCATGACAGGTAGCATTCATAATTCCGCCGATTGACGGCAATGCATTCATCCAGGCTTTCCAGGCTGGTAAGCCCCATTGCCGCCGCAGCCTCGTTCAGCTTGCCGTTTGTCCCGATGCTGATGACCTGGTCGTAGCCGGCAAACCCGAAATTCCTCATGAGGCGTATCTTTTCGGCCAAATCATCGCTGTTGGTCGCCACAGCCCCGCCTTCCAGGGTATTGAAGAACTTGGTGGCATGGAAACTGAACACTTCCGCATCGCCGAAGTTACCGATCATTCTTCCATTGTATGAACATCCGAAGGCATGCGCCGCGTCAAATAGCAGTTTTAAATTGTGTTTCCGGGCCACCTTGGAAAGCGCCTCAATGTCGCAGGGCCTTCCCCAGGTGTGGACACCGAGGATTCCGGTCGTGAGCGGGGTTATCACATCCTCTATCGCCCGGGGATCGATATGATGGGTCCGATGATCGATATCGCAAAACACCGGGGTGATCGCTTGCCACTGAAGACTGTGGGCGGTCGCGATGAATGTAAAAGAGGGGACGATGACCTCTCCTTTGAGTCCCAGGGCCCGGATGGTGATCTCCAAAGCGATCGTGCCATTGCACATGGCAACGCAGTGTTTCACCCCGAGATATTCAGCAATTTTCTTCTCGAATTCCTTTACATAAGGGCCTTCATTTGTAAACCATCGCCGATCCAGCATATCATGGATCCGGTCCAGGAAACGCTGGCGATTGACGACGTTGGGGCGCCCGACATGCAACATATCCTCGAAGAGGGGATGACCGCCAAATATAACGAGATCCTCTACTTCATATTTCGCCGCAGGTGCCATCCTACCTCCCTGGTGCTGATTCCTTTCCCCGGGACACCGACAACGGTAGCATTGGCAGGTACATCCTCCAAAATCACACTCCCTGCGCCAATGATCGACCATTCTCCGAGCCGCTTTTTTTCAATGACAGTTGCTCCGGTACCCACATAACAACCTTCGCCAACCCTCACGTTGCCTGAAATATGTACACCGGGCGCCAGTGTTGCAAAGTCATCCAACACGGCATTGTGCCCAATGGTACAGTCCAGGTTAATCTGCACGTGGCAACCAATTTGAATCTGATTCGTCAGGATACAACCTGCGGTGATAACAACCCCCTCGCCCATGGTTACCCACCGGGTCAGTACAGCTGTCGGATGAATGATGTTGCAGAAGCGACACCCTATTTTTGTGGCCTCCTGAATAATGCGTCGTCTATGCTGAGGTGAACTGACCGCGCATACGACAAAAATCTCGTTCCTGTAAGCCATCAGCCAGGTCAAATCACCTAAGACGGGCTTGTCATTAACAATGCTGTTCGGCGTGTAGTATTCATTTTCTACGATAAAGCCGAGGACGTCATACTTCATGGTTGGATGATTACATGCTTCGAATATATCAAGCACTTCCCGCCCAAATCCACCCGCACCGATAATAACGACTTTTACTGGATGCTCAATCATACAGTGAGAATTTCCGTCTCCCATTTTAGATTTGGCCGTACTACTCCTGGCCATTTGCCGTGCCACGCCCGCCCCGTATTGTCGATCACCTCAAAGACAGCCGCATTTTCCATGCTGAAAAGGATATGCCCCGCATCCTTCACAACCAGAAGGGTAATCGTATAGGTGTCGTCATTCAGCAAATCAGCAGGAATATAACAGGAACTGCGGAACAATCCTTTTGGAAAAGGCCTGCCATTCCAAATGGGCTCGTGTATAGGCGCCGTATTAAAGGCCATAATCCCCTGCATGTTGAAGACCAGCACACTGAGATTCAGACAGGTGTCGGGCACCAGGTTCCAATATTCAAAGGTCATCTTCAAGGGCGTCTGAACGGTAATTCCGTCCTCGTGAGTGCCGCAGACGGGACTCACCGATATGGAGCGCAATCGGATCTTTTCATTTCCCGGAGCGGTATCAAACTGAGTCCATAACCGATGCTTTTCGAGACTCGATAGAGTGCTCAGATAATTGGAAACAACCGTACTGGAAGGACCATCCTCGGCTACGTTACCGTATTTCAACCAAACGACGCGTTCACAAAGACTTTGGACTGCCGTCATGTTATGGCTCACAAACAGTACTGTCCGCCCTTCCCTCGCCACAGCCCCCATCTTCCCCAGGCATTTCTTCTGGAAGGCGGCATCGCCCACCGCGAGGACTTCGTCCACAAGCAGAATTTCCGGCTCCAGGTGGGCTGCCACGGCAAAGGCCAGGCGCATGTACATGCCGCTGGAATAATGCTTGACGGGGGTGTGGATGAATTTTCCCATTTCCGCGAAGGCGACGATTTCATCGAATTTGCGGCTGATTTCGTTGCTGCGCATGCCGAGGATGGTGCCGCTCAGATAGATGTTCTCCTCGCCCGTCAGTTCGGAGTGAAATCCCGTGCCCACCTCCAGCAGGGAACCGACCCGCCCGCGTATGACGACTCTGCCCTCCGTGGGTTCGGTGATCCGGGAAAGAATCTTCAGGAGTGTGCTTTTCCCCGCGCCGTTGCGACCGATGATTCCGATCACCTCGCCGCTTTTGATCTCGAAGCTGACGTTCCTGAGCGCCCAGATGACATTCGACGGTTCGTCCCCGTTGGCCGTCTGCTGATGAAAGGTGCTCTTCACCGACCGCCAGGGAGCGGCCATCATATCTGTCACGGCCTCGCGGAAGGTTTTGTTCCGCTCTTTCGCCGTTCCGATGCGGTAGCGCTTGCCTACGTTTTCGACACGAATCGCAGGATTATTCATGGGTGATAACAAAGCTCCGCCCCTTGGATTACATCGATCAACGATAATCCAGAAGGACATATCTCGTACTTCATGCGCATCAT
>JBFMBA010000268.1:0-6365 GCA_040755475.1 Thermodesulfobacteriota bacterium | reverse complement strand
CGCACGGCGGACGCCGTCATCCGCGCGCCCGCGGGGGAGGTTCTGCCGCGGATCCTCGGCGCGGTCAAGGCGGGGCTCACCGGATGTGCCTGATCCTTTTTGCCTGGCAACACCATCCGGACTACCCGCTGATCCTGGCGGCCAACCGCGATGAGTTCTACGAGCGGCCCACGGCGCCGGCCGCCTTCTGGCAGGATGCCCGCGGCCTACTCGCCGGGAGGGATCTCCGGGCGGGGGGAACCTGGCTCGGCGTCACGCGCGGGGGACGGTTCGCCGCGCTCACCAACTACCGGGACCCGGCCGCCCTGAAGGAGGTCGCACCGTCGCGGGGAGAGCTGGTGAGCGGCTATCTGCACGGGCGGCGGACCCCCGAAGCCTATCTTCGGCGGCTCCGTCCGGAGGCGGCGCGCTACAACGGCTTCGGCCTGCTTGCGGGAAACCCCGATCAGCTCCACTACTTCTCGAACCGGGGGGGTTCCTCTGCCGTGTCGCCGGGCATCCACGGCATGAGCAACCATCTTCTCGACACGCCCTGGCCAAAGGTGGAGCGTGGGAAGCAGGCGCTCGAAGGCCTTCTCGAGCGGGAACGGACGCCCTCGACGGAATCGCTGCTCGCCCTGCTGGCCGACCGGTCAAGGCCGCCGGACGAGCGGCTTCCCGCCACGGGGGTGGGTCTGGAATGGGAGCGCGTCCTCTCTCCCCTGTTCATCGAAAGCCCGCTCTACGGCACGCGCTCCTCCACCGTGCTGACCATCGACCGCAGGGGGTGCGTCACCTTCGTCGAACGGCTGTTCAACGGCGGGAACGATCCCTGGTTGACTTCCCGCTTCGACTTCCGGATCATCGGGCAATAAGACCCGTGTATTTGAGCGAGAGGTGCTAATGGCAAACCGCGAATATCCCGACAGCCCGCGGGTCGGCGTGGGCGCCGTCGTTCTGAAAGAGGGCCGTGTCCTTCTCGTCAGGCGGGGCGTGGCGCCCGCAATGGGCCTGTGGGCCATCCCCGGCGGGGCCATCGAGCTGGGAGAGACGCTCCGTGAAGCGGCGGAGCGGGAGATCCTGGAAGAGACGGGAATTACCATCCGGGCCGGGGAACCGGTCTTCACCTGCGATGTCTGCCATCGGGACGATGAGGGCCGTGTCCGCTTCCACTACGTGATCGTCGATCTGGCGGCGGACTATGTGAGCGGCGAGGTCAGGGGCGCGGATGACGCGCTGGAGGCCCGGTGGGTCGCTCCGGGCGAGATCATGGATCTGCCCGCCACAAAGACCACCCTGACCCTGCTCAGACGTATCGGTTTTATCCCCCCCGCAGATGCCACCGGCGAATGACCGGTCCATCCGGTTTTTTTTCGACCCCTGTCGAAAAAAATACTTGACAAATACCCTCTGGTTTGGTAGGTTCGAACCGTCGGGACTGTCGCTACTGTTATTACCACCCGCCACCAGGAGGGAGGCATGATTATTTTTAATGGTCAAACCTACTTCACCATCATCGACGCCGCGGCGGAGCTGGGCGTGTCGGCAAAGACCATCCGCCAGTACATCGCCAAGGGGATCATACCGGAGCCTCCCGTCCTCCAGTTCGGGATTCGCCAGGTCAAGCACTTTCCGAAAACCTACATGGATACGGCGAAAGAGCGGCTCAAAAGGTACCGGATGAGCCACAACGGCGATCAGGCAAAGGGCCAGAACTCATTGTCTCTGGATCTGTAATCATCCGTTTCGGATCTGTTGGGGTTCTTCAATGGCACGACCCAGCGACATTTCATCGACGCAAAAGCTCCTCGGGGTCATCCGGAAGAAGAGGCACGGAGCGCCCGCCGTTGATCGCCCCGCCGACATGGCGCCCAAGAAGACCGGGCGTTTCAGGCTGGCCGCCCCCGCCATGGCCGGCCTCCAGCGAACATCGACGGTCGGTGTCGACATCGGCCGCGACTATCTGCGCCTCGTGCGCATCACGGAAAAAGGACGCGGAAACTGGCAGATACAGGACCGCAGGCGGCTGGCCATACCGCCGGAATCCCCGTATGGCACGCCCGGGTTCGAGACCTTCCTGAAAAGTGCCCTGGCGGCCCTGTGCAGGTCCCCGAAGCACTCGCGCCTCTGGGTTCTGCTGTCGGACGCCCGCATCGACATCAATCCCGTCACCATCCCCAAGGTGGCTGACCGGCAGATCGGCAACGTGATCTACTGGACGGTGAAGAAGAACACCCCCTTCGACGAGAAGGAGATGGTCCTTGACTTCGACATCCAGGGCGAGCTGCCCGATCAGCAGCCCCCCAAGCTGGCGGTCATGGCCTACACCGCCCCGCGACGGGAGACCGAGGAGCTCGCGAATCTCTTTTCCCGGATCGGCTGGCCGCTGACCGGCATCACGATCGCCCCCTTCTCGCTGCAGAACCTCTTCAGGACCGGGTGGATCCCCGATGCCGATATGACCGTTGCCAGCCTTTACCTGGAGGATGACTTCTCCCGCATCGACATTTACGCGGACGGAAACCTCGTCATGACGCGGGGCATCAAGGCCGGACTCGACAGCATGATCGATGCCCTGGTGGAGGGGTTCGGCGAGAGAAAAGCCGGCCCGGATGCGGCCCCCCTTGCGCCGCAGCAGGCTCGCGAGATGCTCCAGGGTCTCGATTCGGATACGCCCCTCAGGCGGGAAACGGACGTCGGATTCGGTCTCGGCAAGGAAGGCATCTTCCACCTGATCGAACCCGCCCTCGAAAGACTGGCCCGCCAGGTGGAGAGAACCTTCGAGTATTTCACATCGACCAAGCCCGACAGCCGGATTGACCGGATATTCGTTTCCAGCCCCATGAACGTCTCCCAGTCGATCGTCGACTACATAGGGACCCAGCTGGGGACGGCGAGTGCCCTCCTGGACCCCCTGACCGACGAAGATTCGACCGCCTGTCCCGATGTGGACGATCTGCGCTGCGTTCCGGAACGGATCGCCTTCGGCCGCGCCTTGTGCCTTGCCCTGTCCGACAACGGACGGACACCGAACCTGATGCTCACATACAAGGACCGGGAGCGGGAGGCGAGCGTCAAACGGATCAACCGGACGGTCTTTACCGTTTTCATCGCGGCCGTCCTGGCCTGCGCGGCCTTCTTTGCGTACCAGGACTACGATATCGGCAAAAAGCGGGAGGCGGTCGCCGGTCTCCGGGCTCAGATCGCCCAGACCGGCCCGCCGGTGGACCGCGACAAGATCATGGAATGGGTCGGCAAGGCCCGGCAGAGCAACGACCGCTTCAGGATTTATGCCGACCGGTATCTCGGACTGTCCCTGATCGGCGAGCTGGCGGCCCAGACGCCGCCCCATATCCGCCTCACGGATCTGAAAATCTCCCTCGGTCCGCCTCCGGCCCCGGAAGCCGCAAAACCGGCGGGAGATGCCGCCAAGAAAGAGGCGCCCAAGGCGAGGGAGGAGGAGATCACCCTGGAAGGGCTGATCCTGGGCGACCGGCAGGCCTTCGAAACCTCCCTGGCCGCCTTCACAATGGCCCTGGAGGCGTCGCCGCTGTTCAAACAGGTCACCATCCAGAAGAGCGGTGTGGGGCCCTACCTCAAAGGCGAGGCGCTCCATTTCATTCTGAACATGAAGGTGGAGGAGCAGGTCCATGGCTGAGCAGCAGGCCACATTCAATATACCGCGGCAGAGCCTCATCTATATCGTCATGTGCCTGACCGGCATCGCGATCTTCCTCTTCGCGGGCATCCTGCCGAACATCTGGACGGTCACCGACCTGGAAAAGCAGACCGTTGCCGCGCGGTTCCAGCTTGAGGAAACGCGAACCCTCGGCCCCTTTCAGAAGGCTCTCCGGGAAAAAAGCGCAAGGAAGGAATCGGATACGCTGCCCCTCCCGGAAAAGGGCAAACTGGCAAAAACCGAGATCGATACCATTCCCGCTACGTTCGGCACCCTGGCCAAAGCGAGCGGGATGTTCATGGTGTCGGCCGTGCCCAACCTCAGCACCCTGACCGGCGATGCGGCATCCCTGCCTGTCAGCCTGGTTCTCAGGGGGGACTTCGCCAACTTTCGCAAATTACTCATCGGGCTCGGGAGCAATCCCACGGTGCAGCAACTGGAAGAGATCACGGTGCAGCAGAAGCCGGAGGGCAAGGAGTACCGGCTGAAGATCTGGGTGGCCGTTGGATGAACGGACGGGTTTGTCATGGATAAAATAGGCAAGAGAGAGAAAATAATCCTGGGGCTGATGGCCGTCGTGATCCTCTATGCCGCCTTTGATTTTCTCACGTCGGGCAGGCAGGACCCGAAGGCCGCTCTGGAGCGCAAGACCGCCGAACTGAATGCCTTCACGACCGAACTCACAACGGGGATCGGAAAGGACCTGTCGAAGAATCCCGGCGCCCTTGTCCTGAGCCGTGCGGAAAAGGGTTGGGGGCAGGACCCCTTTCTGGACGACAAAGCCTACCGGTCCTGGATCGAGGCCAAGACGCCCCCCAAGGAAACACAGGCGGCCGCCCCGAAGGTCGAGATCGCCTATACCGGTTATCTCGAGGTCGGCCGAAAGCGGATGGCCATCATCAACGGCGTGGAATACAGGGAAGGCGAAGCCCTCGATATCCCGGGTTTCGTCCTGAAAACAGTCACCCCGACCCGGATAGCCGTCGAAAATCGCACAACGAGGATGGTGCTGAACATCCCCCTGCAAGAGTAACGGAGGCATCAATGAACGGGATCAGACAGGCATATCGGCGGGCTCCGGCGGGCGTCCTCATTTCCGCACTGCTGATAGTCGGTTGCGCGGGCAGCCAGAACGTACAGAAGGATCCCTTCTTCGACAAATGGACGGCGATGGCCGACACGGCAACGGGACATTCGCCGGCGCCGCGCGAACGGGGGCCGGCAATCCTCCAGGAGCTGCTGAAGGCAACGGGCGAGCCGCGGGCGGAAGAGGCGCCGCCGGCGCCCGTCAGAAAACTGCCCACCCAGAAGGTGAGCCTGAAGATGCGCCAGGCCGACATCAAGACGGTGTTGCGCGCCCTTGCCCGGATCGTCGATCACAACATTCTCGTCAAGAGCGACATCAAGGGCGATGTGACCATCGATTTCAACGATGTGCCCTGGGACCAGGCTTTCAGAAGCCTCCTGAACACCAAAGGCCTGACCTATACCTGGGAGGGCGACATTCTCCGCGTCCTGACCTTCGAAGACCAGGAAATGGATCTGAAGAGGAAGACCCAGGAGATGGGCGTCAAGTGGGTCGAGCCGCTGCTGACCGTCGTCATCCCGATCGACTACGCCAAGCCCAAAGATCTGAAGGAGAACCTTGAATCCTTCCTCACCCGGAACAAGGACGACAAGCCCCGCGGCGCGGTCCGCGTGGACGAGCACAGCAACTCCCTGATCATCTCGGCAATCAAGGACGACCTGGTCCGGATGATGCCGATTATCGAGAAAATCGACAAGCCGACCCCCCAGATCCAGATCAAGGCCAACATCGTCGAGACATCAAAGGACACGGCCCGGAACCTGGGAATCCAGTGGGGCGGCATGTACGCACGCCAGGCGGGCAACAGCAGCCTCTTTATCACCCCGGGCGGCACGGGCGGTTCGACCGTCCCCCCCGGAAGCGCCCTGTCGGGAGGCTACACACCCGCCACCGGCGCCTCGGGGATCAGCGGTCACGGTTTCGGCGTCAACTTCCCCGTCGCCCCCAGCGCCATGGCCGGCGGCGCGGCTTCCCTGGGCTTGATATTCGGGAGCATCGGCGGCAACCTCCTGGATATCCAGCTCAACGCCCTGCAGAACGACGGCAAGCTGAACATCCTCTCGAGCCCCTCGATCACGACCCTCGACAACCAGAAGGCCTTCACGGAAAACGGACAGCGGGTTCCCTATTCGACGCTCGACACCAGCGTCAACCCGCCGGTGCGGACCGTCAAATTCGAGGATGTGGTGCTGCGCCTGGAGATCACGCCGCACGTCATCGACGGCCATAACCTGCTGATGAAAATCCTCGTCAAGAAAGACGAGGTGGATCTCCTGAAGAATGTGGACGGAAATCCCTTCATCATCAAGAAGCAGACGGAAACCAGCCTCATCGTGCGGGACGGGGAGACCATCGTCATCTCCGGCCTGACGAAGCAGAAGCATACGCGCTCGGTCAGCGGCGTCCCCGGGGTGAAGGATGTCAGCGTCCTGGGCTGGCTCTTCAAAGGCGAGGGAAAGAGCGAAGAGATGGAGGAGGTGCTCATCTTCATCACCCCGAGGATCCTTCCCGCGCTCTCGCGGGCGCAGCCGCCGTCCGGCGGGTCCGGTACCACCGGGGCGCCCCGGCCGTCGCCCTGAATGCTTTCGCACCGGCCTTTCGACGCAGCGTCACGGGACG
>JBFMBA010000267.1:0-3882 GCA_040755475.1 Thermodesulfobacteriota bacterium | reverse complement strand
AGCCTTCTACCCGGGGCACCGGATCCTGACGATTCCACCCGAAACGCTTCGCGTCTACGATCCCGAGGGGCGCATGTTCATCAATCTCAACAGCCCGGAGGATCTTCAGAAGCTCTCCGCCCTGACGTGATCAGCCTCTCTCTTTCACCGTGCATGGCAGCAGAGCGCATCATCCCCTCCTCGCGGCGGCGCTTCCGCTCGGCGGCGGCGTCGCGGGCCGTCGAGCGTCCTTCGACCGCAGTCCAGAGCCTGCCGCGGGGCAATGGCCGGCACAAATATATTGCTTGAAAATTATCCCGTTCATCGATTAGAATTGCACTCGATTTCATCAAAGACAGATCCAATGGCGGGAGGAAAACGAAACATGGGTATGAGACTTATTGCAGCGGGCTTTCTTTTGTTGCTGGCCGCCGGTTGCGCGGGTGAGAGGCAGCAGCTTCAGATGAGAGACATGTCGGTCGCTCCCGTCGGTCCGGGAAAGGAAACGAAGCCGGAAATCGTGATGAAGAAGGTGGAATTGCCTCCCGGAACGGTCTTCGGCGGGGCATCCAGGGAGCAGGCCGGCGCCTTGGCCCAGATTTTTGTCACCTCCCATAACATGGCCATGCAGCAGTTCGACAAAATCACAGAAATGCAGGAATCCGCTCAGAAAACGGTGCGTGAAGGCCAGGAAGCCCTGAAAAAGCCCCTTCAAAACCTGGAGGAGTCCAATCAGAAGATCCTGGGCATGGCCCAGCAGCACCAGCAGACGGCCCAAAAAGCCCTTCATGTGCTCGAGCAGCTTTCCCAGAAGCAGGGCTCCGGTGAAATCACCCTCTTCTACCCTACCGGGCAAAGCAAGCTGGATGAAAAATCCTTCGAATTCTGGAGGCTGGTCCGTTTCATCGATTCCATCGCCAGAGAGAGCAGGGGGCGCAAGGTGCTGCTGGTCAGCATCGGCAGCGCCTCGGCCACCGGGAAGAAATCCTGGAACCTCAAGCTCGCCCGGGACAGGGCGGAATATCCCAAGATGGTGATCGACAAATACATGATCAACATCCCCCACGAGTATTACAAGGTCTATGGTACGGGGGACATGTACAGCCCCAAGGGGGTCTCCAGGATGGAACGGGAACGGTACCAGCACACCCGGCTGATCGCCGTCTTCGAAACCGATCAGGTACCCTCCCTGCCCCAGGAGCAGCCGGTGAAGTAAGCGGCACCCCCCTCCGGGCGGGTTTCCCCGCTCCAGGGCTTCCGTGCGTATCCCCCGGCCGGATCGGGCACGCACGGGGACGCCTCGTGCCAACCCCCAAACCCCAGTCAGCGGACATCCCCCGGAATCATTCGGCGCACCCCGGATGCAGCGGGGTCTTGTCTGCAAAGGGACCTGTCAAAGGGGCACGCACACGGTCGGGGCTCCCGACCTCCCCGAACGGCAAGCGCACAGCGCGCCCGGTCAGGCCGGGCGTTCGCTGAAGGAAAGCAGACTTTCACAGCGGGCGGCCGCCGCCAGGAGCCTTCGTTCTTCCGAGGGCGTCGTTCCCAGCGTGACGGCAAAAGGCAGACCCTGTCCGTCCAGCCCGGAGGGCATCGTGACGGCGGGAAATCCGGATATGCTCCAGGGCACGCAGAAAACGGGCGAGCCCGTGGAGGCCAGTCCCGGGGGCGCCGTTGAGGGGGCCGTCGGCATGACCGCCGCATCGACCCCCGACAGCGCCTCGGCGAAGGCCCGCTGGAAGGCGGTCCGCTGATGGACCGCTTCGATATAGTGGTAGCCGCTGATCGCCATCCCCTTTTCGATCCGTGCCCTGATGTTGGGAGGGTACCGATCACCGGCGGACGCAAAAAGCGTCCGGTGATAGGCTGCCAGCTCCGCATCCATGATGATCCGATGGGCGGCCGCCGCCTGCTCGAATCCCCCGAAGTCCAGTTCGGTGACTTGCATGCCCGACGCTTCAAAGGTCTTCAGCACCGCCTCGAGGTGTCTGATCACCGCCTCCTCGGCCTGGGCTGCCGCGAATGTCCGGAAGTAGCCCAGCCGGAGCGGGGCGCCTTCTTCTCTCCCGGGGCGACGGACGCGGGCCGGGATTCGCGCGAAGGCGACCGGTCGGGGATCCCGCAGGACACCGAACAGAAGCGTCGAATCCCGGACGGTTCGCGCATGTGTTCCCACATGGTCCAGGCTCCAGGATACGGGGATCACCCCCTCTAGACTGATGGCGGCATAGGTCGGCTTCACGCCGACGACACCGTTGTAGGCGGCCGGACGCAGCACCGATCCGCCGGTCTGGGTGCCCAGCGCCGCCAGGCACATGCGATCCGCCACGGCCGCTCCCGACCCGCTGCTCGAGCCGCCGGGCGTGTGTGCGATGTTCCAGGGATTGCAGGTCACGGCAGGATCGTTGTTGGCAAATGCCGTGGTCTCCGTCTTTCCCAAAATGACGGCGCCGGCGTCCCGGATCCGCTTCACGGCCGGGGCGTCCCGATCGGCCACGCGCGGAGGGTAGGCGGCACAGCCCGCCCTGGTCCACATCCCCTTCACGTCGATGATATCCTTCACCCCCACAGGAATGCCATGCAGATTCCCCCTCCACCGGCCGGACCGGAAATCGGCATCGCACCCCTGGGCGGTCTGGATGGCCTGCTCGCGGTACACCTCGACCCAGGCGCGCACTGCTCCGTCGCGCCGATCGATTCTTTCCAGACAGGACAGAACGAGATCTTCCGCTTTCAGGTTCCCCTCGCGCATCCGGCTCGACGCTTCGACGATGGTCATTTCCCTTGGTTCCGACATGCGGTCCTCTCTCCTTCCATGATCACAATAGGGCCCGGCATCCCAGCGGGTCCACATTCGTCTTGACAAGCCCGGGACGGCATCCTACAGTGGCCGCCCGTAAATTGCCATCACAAATTCCCGAAGAGCGGCCGCCGACTGCACGGGCAACCCGGCGGACCTGCCGGCTCGGTGAAAACGCGCTTTGCGGCAGCAGGCGACGTTGCAACGAAGACCGGAGCGCGGCGCCGCCCGGGGGGTTGACCGAAAAAACCGAATCATGGAGGGAACGATGCCCTACGCCACCACCGACGACAACGTCCGCCTGTACTTCGAGGAAACCGGCTCCGGCACGCCGGTCATCTTCGTGCATGAATTCGCCGGCGACCACCGGAGCTGGGAACCGCAGGTCAGGCACTTCGCCCGGCGTTACCGCACCATCACCTTCGACGCCCGCGGTTATCCGCCCTCCGATGTGCCCGGGGAGGCATCCTCCTATTCCCAGGGCAGTGCCGCCGACGACATCGCCGCCGTCCTCGACCACCTGGCCATCGAACGGGCGCACGTCGTCGGCCTGTCGATGGGGGGCTTCGCGGCGCTGCACTTTGGGTTCCGCCATCGGTCGCGCGCCCTGTCGCTCGTCGTGGGAGGCTGCGGCTACGGCGCCGAGCCGTCGCAGCGGGAGCGGTTTCGCGCCGAGGCGGAGGCAATCGCGGCTTTCATCACAAACGAGGGGATGGGCGCCTTCGCCGAGAAATACGCCTACGGCCCCAGTCGCGTGCAGTTCGAGAACAAGGATCCGCGCGGATTCGCGGAATTCAAACAGCAGCTGGCCGACCATTCCGCCGCCGGCGCCGCCAACACCCAGATGGGCTGCCAGCGCGAACGGCCGTCGCTCTATGACCTGACCGACCAGATGCG
This sequence comes from Thermodesulfobacteriota bacterium, assembly GCA_040755475.1. Classification (GTDB taxonomy): domain Bacteria; phylum Desulfobacterota; class Syntrophia; order Syntrophales; family UBA5619; genus JAKAFS01. Next base: position 206 of record JBFMBA010000267.1, on the reverse strand, counting down.
GGCGCTGGATGTGCCGACGCTGATCATAACGGGGGACGAAGACTGGCCCTGCCTGACGCCGGGCATCCTGATGAAGCAGAATATCCCCACGGCGGCCCTGGTCGTCATGCCGAACTGCGGGCACGCCGTCAACCTGGAAGACCCATGCGGGTTCAACTCGACAGTCGGCGACTTCCTTGCGCAGGTGGACAGCGGCCGCTGGCCCG
>JBFMBA010000266.1:0-4046 GCA_040755475.1 Thermodesulfobacteriota bacterium | reverse complement strand
TAAATTTAGCGTTTTTCGAAAACGCTAAATTTAAAGACCTGACCCCAGGCTTTTCTATGTGGACCGGATTTCCTGTCGCATAAATACCAGGTAGCAGATTCCGAAGCAGACGAACGTGATGGCGATCAGCGAGATCAGAAAGGGCGCCACGATGACCATGCTCTGCATCAGCGGGAGCGGGTTCTGGAAACGGGAGAGCGAGAGCCGCTCCAGAGGGCCCATGAGGATGAAGGAGCGCGGCGTCTTGCGCAGCGGATCGAGGATCGTGGAAGTCGCATCCCCGTAAAGCGTCGCCGGGGCCAGAAGCGAAGCGATCCGCTGGACCCGGTCGTTCTTGACGAAGGCTTCGGTTGCCTGCGCCACGTCGGCCGTCTGGCTCATCGGTGCGATCGCGTCGGCCAGAAAACTCCCGCCCAGACCGACGAAGAAGGAAAGAAAGATCCAGGCGGCCAGCGACGCCAGGGCCGAGGTGGCCGTGCTTTTGAACACGACCGAAAAGAGGATCGCCGCTCCCAGCCAGAACGAGATGTACAGGATGCTCAGGACGAGATAGATCAGCAGCCGCCACAGCTCGTCCGTGCCCGGCACCACGCCGACCAGGCGGATGCCCAGACCCGAGATGATCAGGACCAGCGACGTCATCACGATTGCGATCATCGTGACACCGGCGAGAAACTTGGCGTTGATGATCGCATCCCGGTAGATCGGCTGGGACACGAGTTTGCTCAGGGTCCTGCCGGTCCGCTCCCGGTTCACCGCGTCGAATCCCAGGATGATCCCGATCAGCGGTCCCAGAAAACCGATGAACTGGGTGAAGGAGAAGAGCTTTCCCGTCGAGGTGAACAGCAGCAGGAAGACGAAATTGGGCTTGGCCACCCCCCTGAGCTCATCCTGCATGGACATGCCGACCATCGACGCAATGATGACCCCGACCATGACGATCAGCGCCGCGATAAGGAGGAACCGGATGCTGCTGAAGTGGTCCTCCATTTCCTTCCTGTATATGGTAAAGATCCCGTGCAACGTCATCCCTCCTTGAAATATTTCATGTAGATCCCTTCGAGCGTGTACGCCTCCCCCTCCACCAGCCCGAGCCCCCGCATGGCCAGCTCGGCGAGCGGTCCGGCCGCCACGAGTTTCCCCTTGATCATGATGCCGATCCGATCCGAGATGCGCTGCACCTGATCGAGCAGGTGCGAGGAAAAGAAGATCGTCATCTTCCGATCCCGGCTGAGCGCCTTGACCATGTCGAGCATCCGGTTCGTCCCGTCGGGATCGAGGCCGATCGTCGGCTCGTCGAGGAAGATCACCCGCGGCTCCTTGATCAGGACCTCGGCGATCCCGAGACGCTGCTTCATCCCTTTCGAATAGGAACCCACCGGCTTGTCCGCCTCCTTGGCAAGATCGACCTCCTGGAGGAGCCGGTCGATCCGGGCGGCGGAGACGCTGTCGGGGATCCGGTTCAGGCGGGCGATGTAGCGGAGGTTCTGCCTGGCGTCCATATCCTCGTAAAATCCCACGTTTTCCGGCAGATAGCCGATAATTTCCTTGACCTTCAGGGGGTCCCGGGCCGGGTCGAATCCGCAGACCCGGACCGTCCCCGCGGTCGGTTCGGTGAGTCCCAGGAGCATCAGCATCGTGGTTGTCTTACCTGCGCCGTTCGGCCCCAGAAACCCGAAGATCTCCCCCTCGGTCACCTCAAGACTCAGGTTGTTCACCGCGGTCTGCGCCCCGTAACGCTTGGTGAGCCCTTCCATCCGGATGACTGTCACTTTTTCCACGCTAGCGTCTCCCCATCTTGATGAAAAGGAAGGTCAACCCGGCGATCACCAGCAGGATGATGCCGATCCCGATCCATCCCCAGGCCGAAGAGGCCTTCACCGTCACCCTCATCTCCACGGTTTTGTCCGCCTTCTCCCCGGTGGTCATGATACCCACCGAGTAGTCGCCGACGAGGGACTGGGGTCCCGGCTTGATCGTCACCTCCACCTGCTTCATGGCACCGGGGGCGAGGGATTCGATCTTTTCCGGCTTGAAGGTCGTTTCCCAGTTTTCCGGTTTGAAGGAGGAGAAGGAGATGTTCCGGTTCACGGCGGAACCGTTGTTTCTCACGAAAAGCGAGAAAGTGACGGGCTTGCCGGCGAAGGCTTCCAGCGAGAGGATGCCGTTGGGTGTCCCGGCGTCCAGCCTGTAGGTGCCCGTGAGGTTCACGGTGAGCTTCACTTCGGCCTTGCTCTCGCCGGAGCTGACCCGAACGAGGATCGGATATTCGCCGGCGGCGGCATTCTGCGCAGGAGTGACCTCGACGGCCACGGTCTGGTTCGCGCCGTCCTTCACCCGGATGCTGGAGATCTGCTTCTGCTCGTAGGCCGGCTTGAAATTGATTTCCCACTTTTCCGGCCCGACGGCGGCGAGGTTGAAGGTCCGTTCCATCTCGCTTTTGTTCATCACCTCAAGGGAAAATTCAAACTTGGAGTCCGTCTGCCCCCTCAGGACCGGGTAAGCCGCGTTGATCTGGATATTGTCGGCGCCCACCGTCCGCTCCTGAACCTCAACGGTGAGGGTATGGTTGGAGGTCAGCTTGCCGTCTGCGGTCTTTGCCTCAAACTGGAAGTTGTATTTCCCAGGCCCCACGCCTTTGGCGGGCTCCAGGGCCAGAGACAGGGTCTTGATCTTTCCGTCGGGGACGTACATCCCGGTGACCCGGTAACGGGCGCCCTTGAGCGTCGCCTTCCAGTCCTTGGCCACGGTGGTGATCCGGACGTCGATATTCTCATCGGTGCGCCCCTTGTTCTCCAGGGTCAGGTCCATTTGTACCGTCTCCCCCCGGGCCACAGCAACACCGGAATAGTCCGTGTAGAGGGCGATACCCCGTTCCGGGCGGTTGTCTTTCTTGGCCGCCTCGGACTGGCCGAACACCAGGGCTGGAACGGCTCCCAGCAGAATAAACGCTATGAGTATGACAGAGAACACTTTTCTTGCATGACTGATTTGCCCCATGACTACCTCCTAAGTCTCTTTCTCGGTCTGGATGCCGCCACGATCGGACGGAAGATGCTTTTCATGCCGTAGCATAGTAGCAGTTCCCCGTTCTGTCAAGGGGAACCATGGCCGCGGAATGGCACAGCGGAGCCCGAAATCGCCGAATGGATCGCCGGCAGGCACAACGTCCGGCCGCTCACCGAATACGACCGGAAAGTCCTCCACCGCCTAGGGAAAGCGCATCAGGACGGTACGAAGGGTGCCGGTGTCAACCGGAAGCATCGGAAAAGCGGTTAATCGGCGCAGCGGATCGGCGGGTCCAGGGATCCAACGGGGCTTCCCCTGGGCAGCGCCGCCATTGACCCCGAACCGCAGCCGGTCTCACTCGGGCTTGATGCCCGCCTTCGCAACGACCTTCATCCACTTGTCGATTTCAGCGCGGATGTAGGCGTCGTACTCCTCCGGCTTGTTTCCCACCGGATCGGCCCCCTCGCCGGCCAGCCGTTCGCGGATCTCGGGCATCGACACCACCTTGACCGCCTCGGCATTGATCTTCCTGATGATCTCCCGCGGTGTGGCCGCCGGTGCGAGCAGTCCGAAGCCGCCCGAAACGACGTACCCGGGCATCCCCGATTCGATCATCGTGGGAATCTCCGGGGCGCCCGCCGAGCGCTTCTCGCCCGCTATGGCGATCGCCCTGAGCTTCCCCGATTTGATGTGGGGCATGACGGTGGCGGCGCTGGTGAGCAGCATCTGCACGTAGCCGCCCATCACGTCGATGACCGCCGGGCCGCTCCCCTTGTAGGGCACGTGCTGGATCTTGATGTCGGCCATGGAGCTGAGCAGCTCGCCCGACAGGTGGCCGATCGAACCGGGACCGGAGGAGGCGTAGTTGAGTTTGCCGGGATTCGCCCGCGCATAGGCGATCAGCTCCTTGAGCGTCTTGGCCGGGACCGACGGGTGGACCACCAGCACAACCGGCAGATCCGCCACCAGCGTGATGCCGGCGAAGTCCTTCACCGAATCGTAGGGCAGCTTCTTGAACATGCTCGGGTTGATCACGT
>JBFMBA010000265.1:0-10742 GCA_040755475.1 Thermodesulfobacteriota bacterium | reverse complement strand
GGGCCATGCTCGTGATCGGCTTGAAGCACGGATATACGATGCCCAGGGACAGGGAGACAAAGGAAAAGACCTATGCCCTTGTCCGTGATTTTGCCGGCCGCTTTCGGCAGCGCAACGGCTCGCTACTGTGTCGCGACCTCCTGGGCTGCGATCTGACGACCGCCGAGGGAGTGGCCATGGCGCGGGAGAAACGCCTCTTCACCGAGCGGTGCCCGGGCTTCGTCCGGGAGGCAGCCGCCACACTCGAAGAGGTCCTGTGACCGGGAGCGGCGCCCGCGAGACCCGCCTTTCAGGCGGGGTTGAGGGGCGCGTCGGTAGCAACACATCCTTACCGGAGAGCCCTGCCCCGTGGGCGGGGCGCTTCGCATTCGGCAGAGGGCAGATGTGAAGGCGGCGTTTCAATGAGCGGCATCGCGTTGGCACTGGTTCTGGTCTCCGCGTTCCTCCATGCGGGGTGGAATTATCTGCTGAAGAAGAGCGATCGGAAGATCGTCTTCATCTGGTGGTTCCTGCTGATCTATCTGCTCCTCTACCTGCCCGTGTTTCTGATCCATTACCCCGAAACGGCGATCGCCCCTGCCGGCTGGTTTTGCATTGCCGCCACAGGGATTCTCCATGGGGCCTATTTCTGGTTTATAGGGGGGGCCTATCAGCGAGGCGACCTCTCCCTGGTGTATCCGCTGGCCCGGGGTTCGGGGCCCCTTTTTATCCCCCTTCTGGCGGTCCTGCTGATCCGGGAGGAGATCTCCCTTCTGGGCATGACGGGGATTCTCCTGATCATCGGCGGGATCTACTGCATCCATCTGCGCTCCTTCAGCGGCGCCGCCTTCCTGGAGCCCCTCCGTGTCCTCGGGAGCGGCGCCTCCCTCTGGGCCATCGCCACGGGGCTTACCATCGCTCTCTATTCGCTGGTGGACAAGATCGGTGTCGGACTCGTCCATCCGCCCGTCTACATCTACCTGATGTTTCTGATCGGCTTCCTGATCATTTCTCCCTGGATACTGATCCGGGAGCGGCGCCACCTGAAACCCGAGTGGCAGAAGCACAAAGGTTCCATTGTCGTTGTCGGATTCCTCAGCGGATTCACCTATCTGCTGATCCTGTTCGCCCTGCAGATCAGCAAGGTCAGCTACGTGGCGGCCGTCCGCGAGGTGAGCATCGTTCTGTCCTCCTACTTCGGGATCGTCTGGCTGGGGGAGAAGCACGGCGGTCAGAAGCTTCTCGGGGCGCTCCTGATCACGGCGGGCGTGGTCGCCATCGGCCTGAGCCGGTCGTGACACCGGCGCTCTGAACCAGACCGGGTGCGCTCCCCGCATGTCCCCAAGCAGACCGGGCCGAGGGGGCGGCTTGACTGTCGCCCGGGGGGCATGGCATCATCCATGTCGATCGGGACCCGCCGCCCGTTGCGGCGGACAAAAGAGGAATGCTTCAGAAAGGGTGCATCTCCACATGCATGGACAAGCAGACTGCAGGAGTTTGAGATGGTCAGGGCTGGCGGCGCTTTGCATATTACTGCTCATGCCGCTGACCGGGGTGTCGAAGGCGGAGCAGAAGGCGCCTGCCGGACAGTGGCCGCCCTATGTCACCATGAGGGATCCCTATGCCCTGTATATCCGCTGGAAGACGGCGGAACCCTCGCGGGACACCTTGACCCTCTACGAAGAGGGGGTCGCGGAGGCACTCGGCACATTTAGCGAAGAGGTGTCTCTGAGGTTTCACAGCGTGCTGCTCGAGGGGCTCATGCCGTCGGCGGCACTGCGGTATCGCATCGAGGGGACAAGGAACACCGGAATGGAGGGGCGGCTTGTCGTGCCCCGCCAGGCGGAGGAGACCACCTTTCTCGTGATGAGCGACACGCTGGTGCCGTCCCTATCCGGCGTCCGGGATTCGGCCATATCAAGAGGCAGCATGCTGGTCGACGCGATGGCCGGGGAGAAGCCGCCCGTCGATTTTCTGGTGCACACCGGGAATCTGGTGGCGTCCGGGGCCATGGCGGAGTATGACGGCTTCTTCCGGATGATCGGCCCTTTGTCTGGGAGGATGCCGCTTTTTGCGGTCAAGGGCAATCAGGACGGCCGGACCGGCCTGTTCGACGATGCCTTTTCTTTCCCCATGGGAGGAAGGCTGTACGGTACGCAGTGGCATCATTTCGACACGAAAAACGCCCTTTTTGTTTTTCTCAATCTCGATTTCAACAGCACGCATCAGGCTTCCCAGACGGTGCAGTGGCTGGACGCCGTCCTGGAGACCTTCAAGGACAGGAAGTGGAAGTTCGTTTTTACCCATCGGCCCTTTTACAGCTCCGCCGGGAAGGGCGGCAATGTTCCCATGCCCGGGCTGTTTGAAACTCTTTTTATGAAACACGGGGTGGATGTCGTCTTTTCGGGCCGTCAACCTGCCTATCAGCGGATCCTTCGGAAAGGCGTCGTCTATATTGTGTCGGGCGGAGGCGGCGGCCCGGGGTACGCGAAGGGGATGGAGCCGGAATTTACAGGCACGGTCAAGACCGTGGAGGAAACCCTTCATTACCTGCGCGGTCAGATCCGGGGCGATACGTTCCTGTTCCAGGCCAGGCGGGTCGGCGTCGAGAGCACCGCGGGGACCCTGGAGCGCTCGGAAGGAGAGATGGACCGTTTTGTGCTGCATAAACCCTAGCCGAGGCCCGGTTGTTCGAGCGTGCGCCGAGACCGGCGCGGTCAGGGTTTTTCATAAACCACCTCGCCCCCGATGATCGTCTTCAGCACCTCGATGTCTCGGATCTTCCAGGGATCCACGGTCAGCGGACTGTGCGACAGAACGACCATGTCCGCCAGTTTTCCCGTTTCGATCGATCCTTTGATGTCTTCTTCGAAGGAAGCGTAGGCGCCGTTGATGGTGTACGCCCGCAACGCCTCCAGCGGGGTCAGTCTCTCGTCGGGGCCGATATTCCTGCCGCTGCGCGTTTTGCGATTGACCGCACACCACATCCCCCACAGTGGGTTGGCAGGCCAGACCGGATCGTTGGGCATGCAGACGGGGCAGTCCGAATGGGCGCAGGCGACGATGCCCATCCGCATGGCCGTCTTTGCGGGAGCCATGCGATGCGCCCGTTCGGGGCCGATAAAATGGTTCATGTGCTGATCGCCCCAGAACCAGGGATGAAAAAAGTAGAAATTGGCGATGATGCCCAGCCGTTTCATTCGCTCCAGATCCTCCGCCGTCGGACAGAGGGCATGTTCGATCCGGTGCCGGGGGTCGGGTCGGGGATGTTTCTCCATGGCCTGCTCGATCGCATCGACCGCGACCCTGATGCCGCAGTCCCCCTGGGCGTGGATCGCCACCTGATATCCAAGCCGGTGCGCTTCGGCCACAATCTCATCAAGCTGCGCCTGGGAATAACGCAGCCCTTCGAGTCCGCGGGTCTGACCGGTGACATAGGGTTCATGAAAGGCACAGGTAAAGCACTGGATCGAGCCGTCCACGAACAGCTTTACCGGCCCCAGCCGCAGCCGGTCATTGCCGAAACCGGTGCGCAGACCCAGATCGTTCTGCCGATAGAAGGCCTGCCGGATCATGAGGTAGGTTCTCGTTTTCAGCCTGCCCTCCGCCACCGTTTCCTGGTAAGCCCGGTAGGGCTCCGGCCGGTCCGTTGCGCCCGCGTCGCCGGTCGAAGTCACACCGGTCTTGATATATTCATGGCTGATTTCGACCAGGGCCTCTTTGAGTTCCTGCAGTGTGGCGGCCGGAGGGGCGGTCCGGATGGACATCACATCGCGCAGGACTCCGGTGGGCTGACCCGTCAAGGGGTCTCTCTCGATGATACCGCCCTGGGGATCGGGGGTGTCCCCGGTGATGCCGGCGATTTCGAGCGCCCGGCTGTTGACGGCACAGGCGTGGCCGCCCCGTATCGATATCATGACGGGATGGTCCGGTGAACAGGCGTCCAGCTCCTGCAGGGTGGGCCACCTGGCCTCCCTGAGCCCCTTGGGATCAAAATATTTCCCGCCGATCCATTCTCCGGGGGGCGTTTCTCCGGCTTTCGCCTTGAGCTTGCACAGGACCTCGGCAATGGTTGGATTCAGTTCCGCGGCCAAGTTCAACAGTTTGAAACTGTAGCGGAATTCGGCAAGATGGGCGTTATGGGTGTGGGAATCGATAAATCCGGGAACCACCGTTCGCCCGCCGAGGTCCAGTACACGGGTGTCGGCGCCTATGAGCGGCTGTATCTCCCGGTCGCTCCCCACCCGGACGATCTTATCGTCCCGCACGGCGACCCCCTCGGCAGAGGTGTCATCGGCATCCACCGTGAGGACATTGCTGTTTCTGATGACCAGATCGGCGAACAACCCTTGCATGTTCAACTCCTCCTTGACAGATGCCACGGAAGCATGGGCGGACCGGTGATCAGCCGGCTCTCGCAAAGACCTGCCTGCGGGGGGCAACAGGAAAATGCTCTTATGACGAACCGATATAAAGGGAAGCGGGTGGCGTGTCAAGAAACTTTGCAGCCCGCCTCTTGCAGGGAAGCCGCGCCCCGCAGGTGGGGGCATTTTGGCGCTTTTTTTCATCAAGCCCATTAACGATATGTATCAGGCGCATAAAACATTCCTGTTTGACATATGCTGCCGCTCTCCTGTATCGTACAGCCACTACCCCGGCACCTTCACGCATCACCCCCGCACCATGCCCCTTCCTGTGGAGGAGGATCAATGCGGAGCCGGGGTATGGGGATGCACTCCCCTCCTCGGGTGACATAAAGAACCCCCGCCTTGCCGATGGGGTCATTCATTGCTCAAGCGTCCTTTTGGGAGACTGTTTGAGCGCAAAGCGCATAATTTCATCTTGGCCGTAAAACAAGGCAGAAGCAGTGAAAAAGAGTAGCTTCCCTTCTTCCGACGGGCTTTCCGTTATGGAAGGGATCTTCCATAAGGGGCTTACGGGGTGCGTTTCCGGGCCGGTGTGCGCTGCTGTATCGAATGCAAACAGGTCTCACCCTACTCAGGAGGATCGTATGGCAGAGGATCAGGGGATGAAGGACAGGATCGTCGATCAGGTTGAGGCAATGCGTGAGGAGATCGTCGACCTGTTGAGGGAGTTGATCAAAATACCCAGCATGACCGGAGAGGAGGGGCGGGCCCAGGCGCTTGTCGCCAGGCAGTATGAGGCAATGAAGCTCGATGTGGATATCTGGGAGCCCGATGTGGAAGAGCTCTTCCATAAATATCCGGAAGTGGCCCAGTATCCAAGCCATTGGGAGCATGACCTCATACTGCCCTATCGCGACCTGCCGACCTATCAAGACCTGATCGCGTCAAAAAAGACCGATGTGCTCAATTACAGGGGGCGTCCCAATGTGGTCGGTACCTGGAAGGGAACCGGGGGAGGACGCTCGCTGATATTGAATGCCCATATCGACACCGTCACCGTCGAGCCCAGGGAGGCGTGGACCCGCGATCCCTTTGGCGCAGAGATAGAAAAAGGGACGCTCTATGGAAGAGGGGCCTCGGATGACAAGGGCGGGATTGTCGCCGCCATAGGCGCCGTCAGGAGCTTGCTGGCGCTGGGGATCACATTGAGAGGAGATGTGATCCTGGAGAGCGTGGTCAATGAAGAGCACGCCGGGAACGGAACGCTGGCCTGTATCGCCAGGGGATATACCGCCGATGCGGGCATTGCCCTGGAATCCTCGGAGAACAAGGTCAGGATCGGTTCCTACGGGGGGGTCTATTGGGGGATCGATGTGACGGGCAGGGTGCTGCACACCAAGAACCGCTGGTCGGGAAGCGTCCAGAAGGGGGTCAGTGCCGTTGAAAAGCTGTCCGTGATCATCAAGGCGCTCCTGAAGCTCGAAGCCGATCAGAACGGAAAGCCGGTGAGCGGGATGTACAGCGGTGAAATGCCCTTTTCTCTCAATATCGGAAGGGTCTGGGGCGGATCATACGACACGGCGAGCGCCGGAAACTGCTCCCTCAGGGGCAGCATCTACTTCGGGCCTGACATCGGTTCGGTCAAGGGGGTGATGGACTCCTTTCGTGAATACATCATGCGGGCTGCCGACGAGGATCCCTGGCTGAGGGAAAATCCTCCCGAGGTTCTTTTCTACCATCATGATGATGCCCACCGGATGGACCCCAATGTCGAGATTGTCGGAACACTGCTTGCCTCGGGGGAGCAGGCGCTCGGGAGAAAAATGGAAACCGTGGCGGGAATCGGCGCCAACGATTGCCGCCATCTGGTCAACCAGGGGAAGATTCCCTCGGTCGTCATCGGCCCGGGGGGGGCTACCCAGTCCCATTCCATCGATGAATCGGTTCAGATCGAGTCGGTCATCGACAATGTGAAGATACTGGCACTGACGATCTACCATTGGTGCAGATGAAAAGAGACGAAAAAACATCACTGAAAAGGAGGGAAGGATATGAGGCCCAATTGCGCAAAACGGTTCCTGATCTGCTGTTTGATACTCTTTGTATCGATTTTTGTCTGCGGAACGGCGCCATCGTCCGCGCAGACGCCCAAACGCGGGGGCTGGCTCAAGGTGGCTACGGATTCCGAGGCCATTGGCCTGGATCCGCATCTGTCCATAACCATGTCCACGTTCACGTTTACCGAACATGTTTATCAATGCCTGCTGCGGTACAATTACAAGATGGAGTTGGAACCCTCTCTGGCCACGTCCTGGGAAATGCCCGATCCGCTCACCTATGTTTTTCATTTGAGAAAAGGGGTGAAGTTTCACAACGGGAGGGAGATGACATCCGACGATGTGAAATATTCCTTCGATCGCATCCTGGATCCAAAGACCGGATCCTCTACCGCAGCCCTCATCAAACCCGTCAAGAGCGTGGAGGTCATCGACAGATACACCGTCAGGATCAGATTTAAAGAAACCTTTCCCGATTTCCTGAACTTTGCCGCCTTTGAGCGAAATACGGCCATCGTTCCCAAAGAGGAAGTCGCGAAGCATGGCACCCTGCAAAAAGTGATGATCGGGACGGGCCCCTTCAAACTGAAGGAATACAAACACGGGGTCAGCGCCACATACGTCCGGAATGAAGCGTATTGGGAACCCGGCATCCCCTATATTGACGGGTTTGATCTCCTCGTGATCAAGGACGAGACCTCGCGTCTGGCAGGGCTACGCAGGGGTGCCTATGACATCGGCTGGCTCAAATCAATCGACATGGCCAAGCAGGCCGCCAAAGAGCCCCATATGGTCGCAGTCAAGAGCGCGGCCTCCAGGCAGGGTCGCTTTTGGCTGAACCATGAACGTTTTCCCTTCAACAATCTGAAGCTGCGTCAGGCGGTTTCAGCAAGTATCGACCGTCAGGCGATCATCGACAAGGTCCTCTCGGGAGAGGGGATGCTCACCAGCATCATCCCGCCAAGCACGGCTCCCTATGCCCTGTCCCGGGAAGAGATAGCCAAACTTCCCTATTACAAGCAGGACTACGATCTGGCCAGGAAACTCCTCAAGGAGGCCGGCTATCCGAATGGATTTGAATTTACCATCAAAACATCGCCCCACAGCCCAGACTATGTGCCAGCCTCCGAAATCATTGTCGAACAGTTATCCAAGGTGGGAATCAAAGCCAAAATCCAGCAGATGGATTGGGGGGTTTTTCAAAAAGTTCGTCGTACGAAGGATTTTGAGGCCAATTACTTTGCAGGCAGCTGGCGGGCGGATGCCGCCGGCTATTTCTACGATTACTTCCGGGGCGGAGTCCCGTCCAATGAAACAGGGCAGAACAACCCGGAAATCAACAAGTTGATGGATCTGTGCCAAACGGAACCCGATGTGGAAAAAAGCAAGAAATATTACCGGGAGCTCCAATACAAGGCGGCGGAGGATGTTTCGGGGATCTTCACCTATGCCATGGAGAGCCGAAATGAATTTGTGAACAAGAAGATCAGGGGGTATCAGTTCATGGGCAATTCCGGCAGGGCCTACATCAGGTATGCCTGGATCGCACCATAGCGGGTCGATCACCCAGCCATCTTGAGCAATCAAGATGGCTGGAAATGTTTCCTTTCAGGATGAAGGAAGGATTGTAAAATGCTCAGGTACATCTGTTCCCGCATACTGACGTTGATCCCCGTGTTGTTGGGCGTTTCTTTCGTAGTGTTCTCCCTGTTCTGGATTGTCCCCGGTGACGTGGTCGACATCATGATAGGGGATCAATCCTTCGGTGACCCGACTGTGCGGGAGGAGATCAGAAAGAGTTTCAATTTGGACAAACCCTTCTATGTTCAATACGGGTTGTGGTTGTGGAAGGCTATCCAGGGCGACTTAGGAGTGTCGTACATCTCGGGTCATAAAGTAACGGAAGAAATCCTGAGCCGGCTCCCGGTGAACATTCAAATGATTTCCGTTGCCATGTTCTTTGTGATCATCATCGGCGTCCCCGCAGGGATCCTGTCTGCTTACAAACAATATTCCCTCTTTGATCACAGTGTCCGTTTTCTGACCACGCTGGGCTATTCCGTGCCCAATTTCTGGGCTGCCACGATTGCCGTCCTTTTGGGATCACTGTACTTCAAATGGCTGCCTATTTTGACCTATGTGCCTTTTTCAGAAGATCCGGTGGGCAACATCAAATGCATGCTGATCCCCGGATTTGTACTGGCACTCAGCACCATGGCCCTGATAGCCAGGATGAGCCGGTCTACCGCCCTGGACACCCTGCGTCAGGATTATGTTCGAACGGCGCGGGCCAAAGGCGCCTCGGAAAAGGTCGTTCTTTTCATTCATGTATTGAAGAATTCCCTCATCCCCGTCGTGACGATTATCGGTTTTCAGATCGGGGTGATGTTCTGCGGGTTTGTCCTTACGGAACACGTTTTTGTCATGCCGGGATTGGGATCGATGCTGTTGATGGCGATCAATCAAAGGGATTTGGTGACCGTTACGGGCGGTATTCTGTTTCTCGCGGTCGTGTTTGTCTTTGCGAACCTCCTGGTAGATATCATCTACAGCTTTTTGGATCCGAGAATCAGGTATTGAATTATAAAAGGGAGATACAGGACCTCTCATCGTATGGCATGGAAGAGCATTCAGGTGTTTCTGTCATCATTGCGGATGAGTTTCTACCGACCGTTCCAATGGGGGATACAGGAAGCAATGAAGGAAAATCTTACAGACGGGCAAGGCATTCAGTCAGCCGAGACAGTGGAGGAGATCCTCTCTCCAGCAAAATTGGGATGGCGAAGATTTAAACGGGACAAAATAGGCATGATCGGTTCGGTCATGGTGATCGTCCTGATCTGCTCCGCCTTGTTTGGACACTATTTCTCTCCCTATGATCCGCTGCAGATGATCTATGAGGATTCATTCCAGGGACCGTCTGTTAAGCATCTCATGGGTACGGATCGTTTCGGAAGGGACCAGCTGAGCCGTGTGATCGTGGGATCCGAAAGCTCGATGATCGTCTGTTTCGGATCAGTGGCCGTTGCAACGATCATCGGCATCATCATCGGCCTCATCTCCGGCTATTTCGGCGGATGGATTGACAGCGTCATCATGCGGTTGTTGGATATCCTTTTTGCCTTCCCCACTATTCTGTTGGCCCTGGCGGCGGTGGCCGCATTCGGCCCGAGCCTTTTCAACCTTCTGGTGATTATCGGGGTGATATACAGTTCTCGGATTGGACGAATCGTCCGTGGTTCCGTCCTCTCGATAAAGGAAAAGGATTTTATCGAGGGTGTCCGTTCGGTCGGCGCCAAGGACGGAACGATCATGTGGAAATTCATACTGCCCAATGTCCTGTCGCCGATCATTGTTCAGGCCACGTTCAATCTTTCTCATGCCCTCATGACGGAGGCCGGGCTGAGTTTCCTCGGCCTGGGCACCCAGCCTCCCCGGCCCTCCTGGGGAGGGATGCTCAACGAGAGCCGCGAGTTTATGGAACTGGCCCCCTGGCTGGCCGTTTTCCCCGGGCTTGCCATCATCTTTGCCGTCCTGGCCTTTAATTTTCTGGGTGATGCCTTGAGGGACGCATTGGATCCGAGACTTTCACAGAGGTGAACGAATCAATGGAACGGAGCGGAAACGGGCAAGCGATTCTCAGGGTTTCGGGATTAAAGACCTATTTTTTTACCAGCGAGGGTGTAATCAAGGCCGTCGACGGGGTTGATTTCGAGATAAATCAAGGGGAGGTATTGGGTGTCGTCGGCGAGTCGGGGTGCGGAAAGAGCGTGTCGGCATTGTCCATCCTTCGTCTGGTGGCATCCCCCCCGGGCCGGATCGTCGACGGGAAGATCGAGTTCATGGGGAGCGACCTGAGAACGTTGAGCGATGGCGACATCCGAAATATCCGGGGAAAAAGAATCTCGATGATCTTTCAGGACCCCTTGACCTCCCTCAATCCTGTGCTGCGGATAGGATATCAGATTGCGGAGGTTTTCAGGTTTCACAGACAATTGGATCGTGTGCGGAGCGCCGTTGAGGCGATCCGTGCGCTCAGGGCGACGGAAATCCCTTCGCCGGAAGAGAGGGTGAAGAACTATCCGCACGAGATGAGCGGGGGAATGCGCCAGCGGGCGATGATCGCGATGGCGCTGGCATGTGAGCCGGCTTTGCTGATTGCCGATGAGCCTACCACGGCGTTGGATGTGACGGTTCAGGCGCAGGTTCTGCAATTGATAAAGGACATGTGCCGTGAGCGGCAAACCGCGGTTTTGTTGATCACCCACGACATGGGCGTGGTGGCGAAGATGTGCCAGCGGGTGGCCGTCATGTATGCGGGTCGCGTGGTGGAATACAC
>JBFMBA010000264.1:0-4653 GCA_040755475.1 Thermodesulfobacteriota bacterium | reverse complement strand
TTTTTTCTCAGATCCCTTGACCTTCCCTTCCGGGCGGAGGATTTGAAAACGGTGATGGTCCTGGGGAGTTCGGAGGCCGTCAAAATGGCGGTGATCGGGGAAATGGGCTTTTCGATCCTCTCCCGGCTGGCGACCCGGTCCGAGGTGGAACTGGGGCTTCTCAAGGAGGTCCGGTTGCAGGGCGTGAGGTTGGTGAGGGATTTTTTTGTCGTCTACAAATCAGAAGAGCACCTGGGTCCTGCTTCTCTCAAATTAAAGGAATTCCTCAAGAGCAAAGGGGATTCCGGCCGTCTCTAGCCGCCGATAAAAAAAGTCTATGGCGGCGATCAAATTTATGAGTTTGACACATCGCCTGATTCCGCTATGGTGGATCCATCGAAATTCTCCAGACGGGAAAGGAAGGTGTCAACTGTATGCCGAATCAGAGCAAACTCAAAAGGATGAGGGAGATTCTTGCCGGTCCTGGCGTGGGTGTGGGCGTGGGAGCCGGGGATCCCCTCTGTGCCAAACTCATTGAACGCGCCGGTTTTGATTTCGTCTGGTCAAGCAGCCTGTGCGTGTCCGCCGGGTTTGCCGTTCCTGACGCCAACCTGCTTTCCATGAGCCAGTACTGCGACGTTGCCCGGGGCATGAACGAGGTGATTTCGATTCCGGTCATCGCGGACTGCGATACGGGCTACGGCAATGCGAACAATGTGATCTACGCGGTAAAGAAATACGAGGAGGCGGGGATTGCAGGCATCTCCATCGAAGACAAGAAATTCCCCAAGGACAACAGCCTCCTGGAGGGGGGGCGCCAGGAGCTGGCGCCGATAGAGGAGTTTGTGGGAAAAATCAAGGCGGCCAAGGACCACCAGCAGGACGAGGCGTTCGTCGTCATTGCCAGGGTGGAGGCGCTGATTGCCGGCTGGGGCCAGGCCGAGGCGCTCAAGCGGTCTCTCCGTTACGTGGAGGCGGGAGCCGACTGTATCCTCATCCATTCGAAGTCGAAGGAGCCGGGCGAGATCCTCGAGTTCATAGCGAACTGGACGGATCCGACGCCGCTGGTGCTGGTTCCGACCAACTACCCCTCCCTGACCCTGGCGGCCGTCGAGGCGCTGCAAAAAGTGAAGCTTTTTATCTACGCGAACCAGCCGGTGAGGGCTTCGATCAAGGCCCAGGAAGCGCTGCTCGATGAGATGAAGCGGGCGGGGGGGATTCATACCGTCGATCCGATGATGGTGCCCGTGAGCCGCATATTCGAGCTGCAGGGGGTCCCGGTGATGAAGGAAAAAGAAAAGAAATATCTGATCTGACTATGGAAGAGATGACGAAGGCCACCCAGATCGGCTTTATCGGACTGGGCGAGGTGGGGAAGACCTTCGCTGCGGCGATGGCGGCAGCCGGGGCCGAGGTTTCCTATTACGATATCGTCCGGAACGACGCCCCGCCGGGCGCCCGCTACCTGCCGCTGGAGAAACTCGCGGCGCGCTGCGAGATCCTTCTTTCAACCGTGGCAACCCATGTCGCGGCGCAGGTCGCCCAAACAGTGGTTCCGCACCTCGGCCCGAGACATACCTACGCCGACATGAACTCCACGTCGGCCTCCCTGAAGCGCCGGATCGCCGGGATCATCGGTGCGTCAGCGGCGGACTTCGTGGAAGGGGCAATTCTCAGCGCCGTGGGAGAGGCGGGTGCCAAGGCGTCGATTCTGGTGGCCGGAGAGAAGGCCGAGGCGTTCGCGCGTCTGATGAACCGGCTCGGGCTGGTCAACGTGACCTATTTGTCATCCACGGTCGGGGCGGCCTCCCAGATGAAGATGCTGCGCAGCGTCTTCTCCAAGGGGGTGGAGTGCCTGCTCCTGGAAATGCTCGTCGCCGGGACGCGGGCAGGGGTTGCCGAGCACCTCTGGAAAGACATTGTCCATTTCATGACGAAGCACCCGTTCCAGGGGATCGCCGAGAACTGGATCAGGACGCACCCTGCGGCGAGCGAGCGCCGGTATCACGAGATGGAGCAGGTTCTCGAGACGCTCCGTGAGCTCGATGTGGATCCCGTCATGACCCGGGGAACAACCGAATTTTTCCGACGATCCGTGGAGTCGGGACTCGCCGCCCGTTTCACCCGGAAGCCGGCCGATATCTGGCTGGTGGCCGAGGAACGCGACAAGGTCCGATGACAGGTCCCGTCGCGGCGACGAAGCGCGGGCGGCGATCGCGCGCGGATGAAAGGTGCCGCCGTCCTCGCTGCAGCATGTCGTCAATACGTTGAAGACACTGTTCTTGATGGAAATCGTTACACCTTAACAAAGGAGGATCTATCATGAAAAAACTGATCGGATCATTTGCGGCAGTCATGACGATTGTGCTGGGCGTGACGGCTATTCCGGCTTGGGCCGCCACTGATTACCCCACAAAGCAGATCACCTATCTCATCGTATTTGCTCCGGGCGGTCAGTCGGATCGCGAGGCCCGACGGCAGCAGCCCCATCTGGAGCGCATCCTGAAACAGAAGGTTCTGATCGACTACAAGGCGGGTGGCGGCGGCGCTCTGGGATGGCGGGAGCTGACCCGCTCGAAACCGGACGGGTATTTCATCGCCGGATTCAACATCCCCCACATTCTCCTCCAGCCCCTCCAGCAGGAGGTGGGATACAAGACCGAGCAGATCGTCCCGGTGGCAATCTTCCAGCGGACGCCCCTGGCGCTGATCGTCCAGGCCAACAGCCAGTTCAAGACGCTGCAGGAGTTCATTGAGTACGCCAAAAAGAACCCCAGTGCGCTGACCATGGGCGGAACGGGACCTTTCTCCAACCACCATATGGCGACGCTGCGGCTGCAGAAGACGGCCAATATCAAGCTGACCTACGTGCCTTTCACCGGTTCCGCCCCCATGATGATGGCGGTGTTGGGCGGTCACGTGGCCGGTACGTTCGCCAACTCGGATGATCTTGTAAAATTCAAGGACCAGATTCGAATCCTGGGCTCGGCTACCGATCAGCGGTTCACAGACTTCCCCAATGTTCCGACATTCAAGGAAATGGGCTTCGATATCGTACTGGCCACCGACAGGGGCGTGGCCGTACCGCCGGGAACGCCCGAGGCGGTCATCCAGAAGCTGGAGGCGGCTTTCCTCGAGATCGCCCGGAATCCCGAGATCCAGGCGGAAATGAAGAAACAGGGATTCGTTCCGGTGGCCATGGGACACAAAGAGAGCAAGGCGTACATCGAGAAGACCGCCGGAATCTTCAAGGAGCTGGTGGCCGATCTGAAGAAGTAGACGAGCAAGGACCGGGATAGGGCGCGGGAGGTTGCTGCGTATGAAGAATCAGCGGTTTGGAGACATGGCAAGCGGTGTCTTTCTGGCCCTCCTGGGTGTGGTGGTGGTGCTGGCGGCCTTCCAGATCAAAGGGGCGCCGGACGTGCGGATGCAGCCGAGGACCTTGCCCCTGATTCTCGGTTTCATCGTCGGTGTGGCCGGTGCCGCTCTGGCCCTCCGTGCCTGGTTATACCGCGGTCCGGCGCGGGTCGTTCCCTGGCCGGACCGGGTCGGAACCCTGCGGGTCGGCGTGACTTTGGCGGCGCTGGTGGTCTTTCTGTTCCTGGTGGAGCCGCTCGGCATGCCGCTGGGCAGCGGTCTGCTGGTGGGGTTCCTTGTCTGGTATCTGGGGGGGCACCGGCCGATCTACGCGGGACTCCTCGGCCTGGCGACGGGCGGGGTGATCTATGCGGTGTTCATCCGCTTGCTGAATCTTTCATTTCCGATCGGCCCCCTCGGCCGATAGAGGTGCGCCGGTGTTCTTCTCCTGGGAATACCTTTTCCAAGGGTTTGTGACCGCCTTATCCTGGCAGAATCTCTTCTGGGCCTTGGTGGGCTGTTTCCTGGGGACCCTGATCGGGGTGCTTCCGGGGATCGGTCCAACCTCGGGTATCGCCATCCTGCTGCCTCTCACCACCGTACTGGATCCGATTCCCGCCATTATCATGATGGCGGCCATCTATTACGGGGCCATGTACGGGGGTTCCACGACCGCCATTGTCGTGAACATTCCCGGGGAGTCCGCCTCCGTGCCGACCGCCCTGGACGGCTACGAGCTGGCCAAACAGGGGCGGGCGGGACCCGCCCTGGGGATCGCAGCGATCTCCTCTTTCGTGGCCGGCACGCTGAGTCTGCTCGGGCTCACGTTCTTTGCCCCCGCGCTGGCCAGCGTGGCGCTGGCCTTTGGCCCGCCGGAGTACTTTGCCCTCATGTTCATGGGGCTGAGTCTGGTGATCAGTCTCTCCCAGAAGGCACTCCTCAAGGGCCTCATCTCCACCGCGCTCGGAGTGCTGGCCGCCACGATCGGACAAGACCCGCTGACTGGTGATGTCCGCCTGACCTTCGGCTCGGAGGAACTGATCGCGGGCGTGAATTTCATCAGTGTGATCATCGGGCTGTTCGCCATCGGCGAGGTCCTGGTGAATGTCGAGAAGGCGATCACCCACATCTATGAGCACAAGAAGCTCGAGTGGCTGCCCACGTGGTCTGACATCAAGCAGTGCGGGGGTGCGATGATCCGTTCATCGTTCATCGGCTTCTTCCTCGGTCTCCTGCCGGGTTGCTCCCCGTCGGTGACCACGTTCGTGGCCTACGACGTCGAGAAGCGTTTTTCCAAGCACCCCGAGCGGTTCGGGA
>JBFMBA010000263.1:0-23621 GCA_040755475.1 Thermodesulfobacteriota bacterium | reverse complement strand
ATATACAGCGACTACTTCGGCTATCTATACGACATTCCCATCACCGCGGGCGGCGTGTTTCCCCTGTACGTGTACAACTCGAGTTTCACCGGATCGCTGGAGATCCGCAACAGCACCTGGGGCGCCAGCATCATCGGGGTGTACGTGGTTCCCAGCGATGCCTCCACCTGGGGCGTAAACCAGGCCTCGTCGGTGATCGGGCCGGCCGGGTCGCTTCACCTGACCGATTTCGTACCGGGTCTGTACGATGTACGAATCGTCTGGAATGTCGGCCCGGATTCCATCTATTACGACATTCGCATCAGTTCACTGGCGCTGACGACGATCAACGCCAATTGACCGACAGGAAGGTTTCCCATGAAAAGTCTCCATAAGATCTTGCGCATCGGCTGTATCGCCGCATTGCTGACGATCACGGCGGCAGGAACCCTGTGCGGCGCCTCGGTGACCGTGCTCAGGGAAGGACCACCGGAAAGCGGCCGGGAAAACGCGTTCATCCAGGATTCCGCGAGCAGCGACGAAAATCAGCTCAGGTTTGCGCCGCAGAGGCTGCGAAGCAAACCTGAGTCCGGCACCGCATCCGACGCCGAAAACCGCCCGGTAAAAATGGAGCGGTATCAGCCCTACCAGGAGGGTGTCGGGGAAAGAAAAACACGGCGCTGATCCGGGGCTCTACGCTTCCCCGGTCTCCCGCGCGACTTCGACGGCGAAGTCGCCCTGCGTCCATCTCTCATCCGGCCGGTATTCCCGGCGAAAGGTCTCGATGATCTCCTCAATGGGCACATCGGCGAATTCCCCGCGGTACGCCAGGTATTCCATGTGCTTTTTCCCCTCCAGATCAAAGGGATGATAGATCGAATCGCTCCTCCCGTCGAAATCGAGCGGGCGGAAACCAAACCGCTCGCACAGCCCGATATTGAACGCGGGCGTCGCCTTTACCCAGACGTTATCGAGGTAAATGGATGTATACCCGTGCCAGAAAAAGACGTCGGTTTTCATCAGATCGCGCATGCGTGCTGTGGTCAGATGGTTTCGCACATCGGCAAAGCCGAGACGGGCCGGAATCCCCATTGCCCGGCAGCAGGCCGCAAGGAGGACCGCCTTGGCCACGCACCAGCCGCGGCCGCCGTGCAGCGTGGTGCTCGCCCGCAGCCCCTCGGTCGTCAGATCCATGCTGTAGGGATCATACCGGATGCCGTCGCGAACGGCATAGTAAAGCCGGACCGCCTGCGCCCTGGCGTCCGGACAATCGGCGGCGTGCCCTCTCGCGTACGCCGCCACATCCCCGTTATCGCAGTCCACCACCGGCGAAGGCGCCAGATAGGGTCCCCTCTCGGAATGCATGCCGCACCTCCCTTCCATAGAAGCCCTATGTACACGCAAAGGGACGATCGGTCAACCCCGCCCGCACGGCGTCGTACGCAAGGCGCCGTCGGCTGCCCATGTCCAGACGGCCTGCGGCCTGCAAAAAGGTTGTCTGCATATTGTCTTGACACGCAATAGCCGTCTTCATATACTCACGCCGTCGCCGGAGGCCGTCAGAAAGCAACCGTATCTTTCACTGCCAGGAGGAGCCATGTTCAGAACGAGAATCACCGAACTGCTGGGGATAGAATATCCGATCATCGGCGGGACCATGATGGACCTCACGCTGGCCCCCTTCGTCGCCGCGGTCTCCAACGCCGGTGCGCTGGGCGTCATCGCATCGGCCATCTTCAAGGACCCGGAAAAACTGCGCCTCGAGATCAGGAAAACCCGGGAACTGACCGACCGGCCCTTCGCCGTGAACATCAATCTCTTTCCCCAGCTGATGCCGCCGGACAACCGGGCGTTCCTCGATGTCCTCGCCGCCGAGGGAGTGACCATCGTCGAAACCTCGGGCCAGCAGGCGCCCGTGGAGCTGGTGGCGCTCTTCAGGCAGTACGGCATGACCTGGATTCACAAGTGCGTCGGCGTTCGCTACGCCCGGAAGGTCGCGTCGCTCGGCGCCGATGCGGTCACCGTGGTCGGTTATGAAAACGGCGGGGCGACGGGGATACTGAACATCACCACCATGGTGCTGGTGCCGTCGGTGGTCGACGCGGTCCAGATTCCGGTGATAGGCGGCGGGGGGGTGGCCGACGGGCGCGGCCTCTACGCCGTACTCGCGCTCGGCGCGGAAGCGGCCATCGTCGGTTCGCGCTTCGTTCTTTCCGACGAATGCCCGGTTCATCCGAATCTGAAGAAGGCACTTTGCGAAGCCAATGAACTCAGCACCGATCTGATCATGTTTTCCGTCGGCTTTACCCATCGCGTGTGGTTGAACGAGCCGGCCGTCAAGACCCTGGAAATCGAAAAAAGAGGGGGCTCTCTGGAGGAGATCCTCCCCTTCGTCTCCGGCGAAGCCGCAAGGAAGATGTACCAGACCGGGGACCTGAACGCGGGCACGATTTCCATCTCGCAGGGGATCGGGATCCCCAAGCGGATCATGCCCGTCAGGGACATCGTCCAGGAGATGGTGGAGCAGGCGCGCACCATCCACGTGCGCATGGGCTCGATGGGAATGGCCGGTTAGGCGGGATCAGCGGGATATGAGCGGGGCGCCCGCGAAGGAGGTGCCGCCTTGAAAAAACGCATCGTCATCGTCTTTCTCATTCTGCTCATCGCCGTGGGGCTGCTGGTCTATTACGGGCAGTGGAACGTGCGGCGGGCCGAGCTCTATTACTCGGGAACCGTCGAGGCCACGCAGTCGCGCCTGGCCTTCCAGACGGGCGGGCGGGTGCTCGGGGTGTATGTGCGCGAGGGGCAGGCCGTCCAGAAGGACCAGCTCCTGGCCGAACTGGATCCGGCGGAACTCCGTGCACGCCTGGAACAGGCCAAAGCCAATCTCGATAAATCCCTCAAACACAGGGAGCAGGCGGAAACCCTGCTGAAGGTCTACGAAAAGACGCTGCCCGCCGAGGAGGCCCGGGCCGCGGCAGGCGTTCGGGCACTGACATCCCAGCTCGACGATCTGAAAGCCGGAAGCCGCTCGCAGGAGATCGCCCGGGCGGACCAGGCGATGCAGAGCGCCGCCTCGGTCATGGAGGACGCCAGGAAGAACGCCGGCCGCTACGAAAGCCTCTTCCGGAAGGGAATCGTCTCGGAGAAGGAACGGGACGCCGTCCGCCTTCGCTACGACACGGCCCTTCGGGAATTCCAGCGGAGCCGTGAGACCCGCGACCTCGTCCGCGAGGGAAGCCGGGCGGACACGATCCGCGCTGCCGAGGCGAAGGTGGCCGAGGGCGAGGCGCTGCTGCGGCAGGCCCGGAGCAACCTGATCCGGATCGACGCGGCGAAAAGCGAGGTGGAGGCGGCCCGCTCGACCGTTGCCGCCGCCCGCGCGGCGCTCGACCAGGCGGCGATCCAGGCCGATTACACGCGACTCAGGGCGCCCTTTGGGGGGATCATCACCAGCCGAAACATCGAACCGGGGGAGGTGGTGACCCCGGGCCGGGAGGCGCTGACCCTCTCCGACCTTTCGACCGTCGATCTGAAGATCTTCGTCGACGAAACCGAGATCGGCAAGGTCAAACCGGGGCAGAAGGCCGATGTCCGGGTGGACACCTTCCCCAACAAGACCTACGCAGGGACGGTCACCTTCATCTCGCCCGAGGGCGAATTCACACCCAAGATCATCCAGACCCGCAAGGAAAGGGTCAAGCTGGTCTATCTCGTCAAGGTATCCATCCCCAATCCGGCTTTGGAGCTCAAGTCAGGGATGCCTGCCGATGCCTGGTTGCGATAATCCGTCATTTGCCGCTCCCGCCGCCTCCGGAGAAAGCCGGAACCGGGCCCTCCCGGCGGAACCTTTTGTCCGCATCGAGAAGGTTTCCTGCCGCTTCGGCGATACGGAGGCGGTCCGTGACGTCACGCTCGCAATCGAGGCAGGGACGATCTTCGGGCTCGTGGGCTCCGACGGCGCGGGCAAGTCCACCCTGCTGCGCATGGCCGCCACGATGCTGCGGCCCGCTGCGGGCCGGATCCGGATCGGCGGGCTGGACGTGGTGACCCAAAAGGCACAGGCCAAGGCCCTGATCGGCTACATGCCTCAGCGCTTCGGCCTTTATCAGGACCTGACGGTCGAGGAGAACATGGATTTTTTCCTGGACATCTTCGGCATCCGGGGCGCCGAAAGACAGGCGCGCAAGCAGCTCTATCTGGGCTTCTCCAACCTGCTTCCTTTCCTGGACCGGCCGGCGGGGAACCTCTCCGGCGGGATGAAGCAGAAACTAGGCCTGGCCTGCGTACTGGTCCACGAGCCGAAGCTCCTGATTCTCGACGAACCGACCAACGGCGTCGATCCCGTCTCCCGCCTGGAGTTCTGGCAGATCCTAGGGAAAATGCGCGCCACGGGGATGACGATCCTCGTGTCGACGGCCTATCTCGACGAAGGGGAGAAGTGCGACCGGCTGGGGCTGATGCACCGGGCGGCGCTTCTGGAGACCGGCCCGCCGGACCGGATCGGCGGGGGCTTCGAAAACCTGGAGGAGGCGATCATCCACCGGATCCGGCAGGCGGACGAGGTATTGGCCAATGACACCTTCAAACTCTAGACGGCTTCGTAAAGAAAGGCTGGATGCTGCGTTACGCTTCATCCCTCGTCGTTGCGGCGTACGGGAAAATACGCCGCACTCCTCGGAACTCGCGCGCCTTGCCTGCGGACTGTTTACGGAGTCGTCCCAAATTGAAGGCTTTTGTGACTTTCTATCAGTACGTCGAGTACATCATGAATCATCAGGGGAATAATGGCGATGCCATTGTCGTAGAAAACCTCGAAAAGCGATTCGGGGCCTTCACTGCGGTCGATAAAATCTCCTTTTCGGTCCGACCCGGCGAGATTTTCGGTTTTCTCGGCTCCAACGGTTCGGGCAAATCGACAACAATCCGAATGCTCTGCGGCATCCTCACGCCGACCTCGGGAAGAGGAAGGGTGGCCGGATTCGACATCGTCACCGAGGCCGAGTCGGTGAAGCACGCGATCGGGTATATGTCCCAGAAGTTCTCCCTGTACGAGGATCTGACCCCCCTGGAGAACCTCCGTTTCTACCTGGGGGTCTACGGTGTGCCGGAAGCGCAGTGGGAAGAGCGGCGCGAGTGGGTCCTGGACATGACCCGCCTCGCGGACGCCCGGAAGCGGATGACGCGGGAGCTTCCGCCGGGCTGGCGCCAGCGCCTCGCCCTGGGCTGCGCCCTCCTCCACCGTCCCCGGATCCTCTTTCTCGACGAGCCGACCTCCGGCGTCGACCCGATCACCCGGCGCCATTTCTGGACATTCATCGGACGGCTCGCCGGCGAAGGGATCACCGTGCTGGTGACAACCCACTACATGGACGAGGCCAGCCACTGCGGGCGGATCGTGATCATCAACGAGGGGAAGATCGTCGCCTCGGGGACGCCCGAAGAGATCATCCGCGGAAACTGCCCCGGGCGGCCCGACGCCGATCTCAACGACGCGTTCATCGCGCTCATGTCCGGAAGCGGAGGAAGGATCTGACGTTGAATCTTCGGAATGTGCGGGCGATCGCCGGCAAGGAGGTCTCCCATCTGGTCCGGGACTTCCGGAGCCTCTACCTCGCCTTCGCGGTCCCGCTGCTGCTCATCCTGCTCTTCGGCTACG
The DNA here is from genome assembly GCA_040755475.1 of Thermodesulfobacteriota bacterium. Taxonomy (GTDB): domain Bacteria; phylum Desulfobacterota; class Syntrophia; order Syntrophales; family UBA5619; genus JAKAFS01. The sequence goes on along the minus strand of JBFMBA010000263.1, from coordinate 17,983 downwards.
CGCTCAACCTCGATGTGGAGAACATCGAGACGGTCGTCGTGGACTTCGAGCAGACCGACCTGAGCCGCGACTTCATTCGCCGCCTGGACGCCTCGCCCTATTTCCGGATCGCCGCGCAGCTTCCCGATGCGGAAGCCGTCAGGGGCGCGCTCGACCAGGGCCGGGCCACCATGGGCGTCGTCATCCCCCCCCGCTGGTCCGCTGACCTCCGGGCGGACCGCGAGTCGGCCCTCCAGGTTCTTCTCGACGGCAGCGATCCGAACTTCGCAGGGATCGCCCGGGCGTACATCACCGGGTTCATCGAAGACATGAACCGCAAACTTCTGGTCGACTTCCTGGACCGCCAGGGGATGGAGCGGATCCGTCCGCCCGTCGAGGGGCGGATCCGCATCTGGTTCAACGAGGACCTGGAAAGCCGGAACTTCATCATTCCGGGGATCATCGCGATCATCCTGATGATCGTCGGGGCGATGCTCACCTCGCTCGTCATCGCCCGGGAATACGAAAACGGGACGATGGAGACCCTCCGTTCGCTCCCCATCAGCGCCGGGGAGCTGCTGCTGGGGAAGGCGATTCCCTACTTTCTGATCGGGCTGACCGACGTCCTGATCGCCGTCCTCATGGGCCAGGTGCTCTTCGGGATCGTCATGAAGGCCAGCTTCTGGCTGATGATCCTGGCCTCGTCGCTCTACCTGATGGTCGCCCTGACGCTGGGGCTGCTCATCTCGTCGGTCACCAAGTCCCAGATGGTGGCGAACCAGACCGCCGTCCTGATCACCTACCTTCCGTCGCTGCTGCTGTCGAACTTCGTCTTTCCGGTGATCAACATGCCGCACGTGCTTCAGTTCTTCTCCTCCGTCATTCCGGCGACCTACTACATCAACATCCTGTCGGGCATCTACCTAAGAAACCTGGGGCTCGCCTACCTCTGGCCGGACCTGGGCGTGCTGGCCGGCATGTTTCTCCTCCTGGCGGCCGCCAACTGCATGGTCCTCAAACGGGGAGGCTTCTGAGATGAGCTGGCTGCGCATCCGGGAAATGGTCCGCAAGGAGTTCATCCAGCTCTTCCGCGACCGAAGGAGCCGCCCCATCCTGGTCATGGCGCCGCTCATCCAGCTGCTCGTCTTCGGCTACGTGGTGAACTACGACATCAGGGACATCCGCGTCGCCTGGATTGACCAGTCCCGCACCCAGGAAAGCCGGCTGCTTGCCGATGCCTTCACCGCCAGCCGGATCTTCCGGATCACCCATCTTCCGGACACCCCCGGTGAAATGGAAGGCCTCCTTCTGGCGGCCAAGGTCGATCTGGGGATCAAGATCCCCCCCGACTTCAGCAGCCGCATCCGCCGCGGGGACACCGCCGAAATCCAGATCCTGGCCGACGGCGGGATGAGCAACATGGCCTCGGTCCGCATCGCCTACACCACGACAGTCCTCGACCGCTTCAACGGCGAGATGATCAGGGAGCTCTACGGGCGCGAGCTCAAGTACGGCAGAGTGGACGGCCGGATCCGGACCTGGTACAACCCCAATCTGGACTCCCAGCACTTCTTCGTTCCGGGGATCGTCGCTTTCGTGGTCATGCTGATCTCGCTGCTGCTCACGTCGATCGCCATCATCAAGGAGCGGGAGGCGGGCACGATGGAGCAGCTCATCGTGACGCCCCTCAAGCCGATCGAGCTGATCATCGGCAAGACCATACCCTACACGATCATCGCCCTGGGCCAGGTGGTCATGATCATGCTGGTCGCCCTGTACTGGTTCGAGGTCCCGCTGGCGGGCAGCATTTTCTACCTCTTCTGGGCGACCTGCCTCTTTCTCCTGAGCACCCTGGGGATCGGGCTGTTCATCTCGACCGTCTCCAGAACCCAGCAGCAGGCCATGATGACGACCTTTTTCTTCGTCATGCCCTTCTTCATGCTCTCCGGCTTCGTCTTTCCCATCGCCAACATGCCCACCGCCGTTCAGTGGTTGACATATCTCAACCCCCTGCGCTATTTTCTGGTCATCATCCGCGGCATCTTTCTCAAGGGGGTGGGAATCGACATCCTCTGGCCCCAGTACGCCGCCCTGGCCGTCCTGGGGATCGCGGTCTTTGCGGGGGCGGTCGGACGTTTCCGGAAACGGCTGGATTAGGATGGAAGGAGTGATGATCAGATCCCTCGGCGCTCAAGACATTTTTTCGACCCTGCACCTCCTCGCTGCGCTGCAAAGGCAAAGCCCGCGCGTTGCGCTCAGACAGTTGCCTTTGCTAGCGCTCCGCTGTGGGGGCAGGGGCCCCGAAATATCTCGATTCGCGCTATTGGGATCTGATCATCTTATTGTGATGCAGTAGGATGCGAGGAAGCGATACGACGATGCTCAAGGTCATAGAAAACGAACAGGCGATACGAAAGCACCAGCGGCAGCTGGTCAGGGCTGTCCGGTCGCTGTCGGAGGAGAGGATCCCCGTCACGATCGGCCATCTGGGGGCCAGCCAGAAGGCGAAGGTCGCCTGGTCGGAGCGGCTCGGCGTCTGGTTCTTCTCCTGCAAGGTCGCCGGGAGCCGCTACTGGAACGCCTTCGGCATCGGGCGGCCGGAGGGCGGGGCTGCCGTAGCCATCACCTGCGAGATCAATTTCCCCCTCTGCGGCATCGACCGGCGGACCGGCGGCGCCTTCGCCCAGGACCGGGCGGGGCACGTCTTTGTGGTCCACCGGGGCAAGCTGGGCGGCGGGAGAAAGGGAATCGGCAAATCCCTCTTCGAGGACCGCTACCGGGGCGTCTGGGAAATGATGGACGACGGCGACGAGCAGACCCCCGTTGCCGTCATAGGAGCGCTCCACTCCCCGCGTCTTGCCCGGCAGATCGCCCAGTTCGTCGTCAAGATCGCCCGCATCAAGGAACAGGCCTCTGCCCCCTCGCCCCAGACCGAGCTGAGTTTCGATGAATTCGGCATGCGCGAGGAGCTGATCGGGTCCCGGCAGGTCGAACCGGAGCGGGAGATCGGGGCCGAATGCGACCATGGGCTGATCGTCCGGGACCTGGCCGAGGCGCTGAAGAAACAGGGACTCCGCACGGGGAACGACGACCAGCGGGATCTGCTCGTCATGGAACGGGATGGCCGCATCCGGGCCATCTTTCAGATCATGACCGGCATGTCGCCTTGCCGCCTGCACGCCGGGGCGATGGCGCTCCTGCTGAGCGGCGTCGATCTTCCCGAGAAGCCGCGGCTCTTCCTTGTCCTCCCGGCTGCCCCGGAGGGCGAGCTGGGGGAAAAACTGCGGCGGCTGGATATCGAGATGCTGACGTACGCCTGGGGGGAAGAGGGCGCGGTCTTCACCGGCCTTGACGCGCCTGCCCCGGGGATTCTACCGGGAGACCCCGCGCGCTGTGCCTGAGACCGACGAAAGGTACACGAGACGGATTCGGGATATCAGAAATTCCTGTCAGAAATTCGTTGACTTTTTTTAAAACAGGGTGATAGGATTAGGTGTGGGACTGTGCGAATTTTATCAGGGTGGATTGTCGGGACGGCAGGGCACATCTGAAGCGGACGGGCGGGAACTGCGAAACGGATCAGGAAGGGATTCGGGAGAAACGGGATGGGAATGATCAACCTGGCGGACGCAAAGATCTCCTACGAGGGTCAGACGCTTCCCGCCATTCATCTGATCAGCAGATTGCAGGCGCAACTTCGCGAGTCGGCATGCCGGATAGCGACCATTGCCGAAACGCTCGGTGACCTTCAGACGGCCCTGCTCAGCTTCCAAACCGTCGAAGTGAAGCTGACGCTCTCCAAGGAGGAGTACGACCGATTCAAACGGATGGAGGGGGCCGATGACGGGGAACGGATATACAAAGCCGTCATGACCGCCATCCATCCCGGGCAGGTGGGTGCTTCGGGAGAGGCCGACGCACCGCGAACGCCGGCATCCGCGCCGGAATCGAGCAAGCTCGCGCCTCCCGTTGAGTCCGCGCCGGTAACCGAAAAACCGGCAGAGCCCGAACGCCCTCAGGCGCCTGAGCCTCAGGCTGCCGGCAATACCTTCCCCGCGCCGGGGATCACCCCGGCATTTGCGCAGGGAGAGAGTCCCACCACCCGATGCCCCACCTGCCAGTCCGTCATTGATCTGCCCGAGACATCGCGCCCTGCGTGGCCGTTGCAGATCAAATGCGAGAACTGCGGGGGGAAAAGCATCGTCTCCCCTCCCTCCATGAGGCACTGGACCAATTACATGACCGTGATTTCGGCCCGCGAAGCTGCGACTTCAGGAGCCGCGGGCACACCGGGTCCTGTTGTGTCCGCCGCTGAATAGTGTCCCGCACTCCCGTTTTCGAGCCGCAGGCCTTCCCTCAGGGCATTCCAAAACCATCGATCGGCCTTCGCCCGAACCCCCCTGCGCCGGCTGCCTGTCGAGTCGTCCATCCGGCGGCACGGTTAGACCACATCTTATCACCACCCCTGCGCCCGGAACCGCCACGATGATCGGGTTCAATGCGCAGCTTCTTTATTTCGGCCGATTCCGGCCGGTATATTCCAGAATGGAAACGATGACGGTGATCAGGAAAGCCTGCACCACGGTCAGGATTCCGTCGGTCGTGCCGGCGCCCCGCAGGGTGATGGAGCTGATGCCGAGGGTCGCGCTGAAAAAGTAAATGAAAAGGACCACTTTTCTTCGGTCGCCGAACACCGCCAGGAGCCGGTGATGGATATGGTCGGTGCCCACATAGTCGATCCAGTCCCGGAAACCCTTCACCTTGCCGGTGATGATGCGCTCCATGCTGATATAGGCCGTGTCGTATATCAGAAGCCAGAAAATGAGGATCGGGGTGGCGAATGAGACGATGGGGTTGTCGGCTGCCCAGGAGGCCTTGATGGCAAGCCCCGAAAGGACGAACCCGAAGAAGGTGCTGCCCGCGTCGCCCAGAAAGATCAAGGCCGGCCTGTGCAGGCTGAAATTGAAAGGGAGAAAACCGAGGCAGCTTCCCAGCATGGCGATGGCGATCCAGCCCATGAACGGCTGATCGGTCTCGAAGGCCACGATCCCCATAAACAGCGAGATGATCGCCGCAACACCCGTGGCCAGACCGTCCATACCGTCGATGAAGTTCATGGCGTTGGTCAGACCCACGATCCAAAGGATGGTGAGGGCCGCGTTGAGCAGATAGCCCCAGGTCGTGTGGATCGGAAAAAGATCAAGAATGATCCCGTAGCGGATCAGCACAATGACGACGCCAACCTGGACGAGGAGTTTGTTGCGGGCCAGAAGGCCTCTCCAGTCGTCGATGAGGCCGACAGCCGCCACGACCGCTCCACCGACGATCAGGGCGACATCCCGCCCATCGAGGATCATATTGGCCAGGAGCGCGGAAACAAAAGAGACGACAATGGCAACGCCTCCCAGCAGAGGCGTCGCCTGGGCATGTATCTTCCGGCCGCCCGGGGAGTCAACCATCCCGATCCGTACGGCGATGAACATCATGAGCGGCGTGAGCAGGGCCGAGGCGGAAAAGGCAAACAGCAGTATATAGAGCCACCGGCCGACCTGTTCGAACAAAAGCTGGCGAATGGCCGGGATCAGAAGCAGGCAGAGGAGGGTCAGCGGCACTATCAGTAGTGTCCGCCGGAAGGTACATTTCCACCTCTTCTTGTCGGAATGCATGACAGCGACCTTATTTCAGAAGGGATCGGACAGGGCGAAGGATGCTTTGGATCTCGCTTTCGCTCAGAGAAGGATAGAGCGGCAGAGAAAGGGACTCTAGGAAGGCCGCTTCGGTTCGGGGATAGCCCGCGATGCCGAGGTAGCGGTGAAGGGGTTTGAAGACCGGCCGGCGATAGGCGACACCCGCCTGTCGGCCGGCGGCGAGAAGCTCGGCGAGGCGTCCTGTCCGGATCACGTAGCGGTAATAGATATGCTCGCGGTCCGCAGGGCAGGAAGGCAGCGCGGCGGGTATCCCGCGAAGGCATTCATCGTATTGACGGGCGAGGTCCCGGCGACGGCCGATCAGGGTCGGGAATTTCCGGAGCTGCGCCAGACCCAGGGCTGCCTGCAGATCCGTCAGCTTGTAGTTATAGCGCAGGCGGAGATCCTCCCTTTCGTCATACTCCCGAAGATCCCGGATGTGATCGAGTAACCGCACATCGTTTGCTGCGATCATGCCCCCTTCGCCGGTCGTGATGACCTTGGTGGCGAAGAAGGAAAAAACGGACAGCACACCGAAGCTCCCGCTGGGCGCGCCCCCGTATCGGCTTCCCAGGGCCTGGGCGCAATCCTCGATGACGGGAACCCCCAGGGCGACGATCTCTCCCAGGTCCGCCGGAAGGCCGAACATATGGGGCACAATGACGGCCTTGGTCTTGACCGTGAGACGGCGCTTGAGGTCGCTGACATCCAGGTTGAAGGTTTCAGCGTCGATATCGGCCAGTACCGGCGTGGCGCGCACGAAGCGGACCGCGTTCAGGAGCGCCGGACAAACAAAACTGGGGATCACGACCTCGTCCCCCTCGCCGATTTCCAGGGCCAGCAGGCTCAGGTGCAGGGCGGCCGTACCGGAGCTGACCGCCACGGCTCCGCCGACCCCGATCAGCGAAGCCAGAGCCGCTTCGAGCTGAAGGACCTTTTCTCCCTGCGCCAGCTGCCCGGACCGCAGGACCGCAGCGGCGGCGTCGACCTCTTCCCGATCGATGGTCGGTCGGGAGTGCGGAATCAGCTGCATGAAAACAGGTCGTACTCCTTCTTGTCAAAAACATTGATGAACAGACGAAGCGGGACAAAGGCCTCGGCGAGCTGTACCCGTCCCTGGATCCCCCGGAAGATCGCGGTGGAGCGAATGATGTCCGTGATGGACAGGCCCTCGATGTTGGTTTTGCGTACCTGGGAACGGTGTGCCAGGAGCATGGCGACTTTCGCGTCAAAGGTCTGCTTGATGTCCACGAAGATAGTGGGTGAAAAGTTCCGGGTCGTCGGTCCCTCGTAGAAAAGGACATTCCTGACATAGCGTGTGGCGGAAATCGCGGCCCTGGACAGAGACCGATGGTCCTGATGGGTGTCGTCCTCATGGTGAACGAAAATAAAGTCCGGGGCGATCTTCTTCAACACGGCTTCGATGTCATAGACCATCTGATTCATGTGCGGCGACAGCAGCGTATCCTTGTATGACCCCCAGATCAGTTCCCGAGGCTTGAGTATCTTGGCCGCCCGGGTCTGCTCATTTTTTCTGACTGTCCCTTCCCCCCCCATATGGCCCTCCGTCATCACGAGCAGATAGATGTCATGGCCTCCCTGCACATATTTGGCCAAGGTTCCGGCGCAACCGACTTCGATGTCGTCCGGATGGGCGCCGATCGCTACGATTTTCATTGCTCCCCCCTCAGAATCCTCAGGCTCTCCGATCCCCGGTTGCACAGCAGGTCCATGACCGACATGAACGGCTCAAAGGCGCCGAACTTCTGTTCATATACAGGATGACGGTACTTCTGGAAAAGCACTTTTATGCTGTTTTTTTCAAACCGATCGAGGTCCATGTAATCCCGGCCCCCATCGCCGGCCAGATAGGTGTCCGCCCCGAAGTGTTTCGTGATGGCGATCAGTTTTTCGTCCCGGCTCCCGGGGAATGCGGGAAGCTCAGAGGCCGCGTAAAGGGGTGTGGTGATGCCCAGTATCTCCGCCAGCCGCTTCACCACAAAGATGTTCAGGGGGGCGAGATATTCCCAGACCGGGGTAAAGATCTCCTCGAGGAAGGCGGCGGCGCAGTCCCAGCAGGGGGCATTTCTGTAATTGGTGATCATGGCCTGCCACTGCCGATGCTGCCAGCGCTCCCGGTTGTTGATCTCCACCTCGCTGATCGGCTGCGGGAATCGATTGATCACCGGCACGGTCAGCCATTGCGGACCGCCGGTGGTTTTGATCCGGTTGCGGTTCTGCCACTCGTTCTTCTTGAACTGCACGGTGTCGAGCAGGACAAAGACATCGGCACGGTCGATCTTGTCGAAATAACCGAGCCAGGGCAGGTACTGGGGCTGATGGACCGCAACGATCATTTTGCAAACGTGACAAAGATCGGATTGGAGACGATGGTGCCGTAACCTCCCATGTCCATCCGGTAGTAGATCCGTCCCTTCTTTGTTTCCAGCGGGTCCGTGTAATCGATATGCAGGGGCAGGGCACCGGTGAATGTCCGGATGTGTTTCCCGGAACGGATCAGCCGGACGCTGACCGCCTTTCCCGCACCGGCCTCGCCGCCGGAGACGGATATCCGGATGCGGGGGTTGCCCGACAGAACGATCTCCTCCCCGGATATCACCCGGGGGTTCGTATCCGGCCCGGCGGCGGAGACGGAGAATGCGTCGAGTCGCGGGATGTTGGGAAAGGCCCCCTGGCAGGCATACATCCTGCCGGCTTTCATGGCGGCCAGGACGGATTGCGGGGTCATTTCGGCCAGCCACAGGACCGTCTGGAAATCCCCCAGATTCTGGCCGGCGTCCCCTTCCTCGTGATAGTCCGCCGTGGCGATCCCCCACGGGGGCCTCTCGCGGAAACCGGAACAGTACTCCCCCAGGACCGCATCCCAGACATTGCCCGGCTCCGTCACCGTGATCGCATCCCCGTAAATGGCGGCAAAACCCGTATAATTCATCGTTTCCAGAAGCATGCCGGGATAGGGCAGGGTCTTGACCAGGATGGGGCCCAGTCTTCTGACTCCCGAGCGCGTTTCCGGGTAGTTCCAGAAGGTAAGCCCCCCCCTCCGGCCGACGGCGTCGATAAAAAGCTGATACGGCGCTGCGCCCTGCCGGCCGTGATATGCGTCGAAGGGCGACGGCCGGGCGGAAAGGGTGTTGATGAAGAGCCCGGCACTCAAGACGGCCAGGATTGCCCCGGAGATGCGCCACCATCCCTTCTTGAACAGGAAGTAGAGGGCGATCAGAAAGCACAGGGAAAAAGCCGCCAGTGCCGGCGCCGCCGCCCGGATATGGGATCCGGACAGACCGTTGTGCAAAACGGGCAGGGTTTCGTAGTCTTCGGGCTTTTCAAGTCCCATCGTCAGGATCCGTCGTTCATGGTCGTTGGCGGTCAGGTTCCCCGTGAACGGGCTGCCCGTCCAGTAATAAAAAGGGGCGCTCTGCGTGCCGGGAATGAGGACCACGTCCGGATACATCCTGCGCAGATCGCTGATGGTGCGAAGATACAGGTCCGCTCCCGACCGGTTGATCGAATTCAATTCCTCCCTTTTCTTTATGATATTGCGGAAGGGCGGCAAGCCGTATTCCATGACCATGCGGTCGTGGTCGTTGAGGAAGACAATGCGGAAACCCTTCCGGATCGCCATCTGCACGAGGGTTCCGGGATCGTACGAGCCGTCGCTGAAGGTGGTGCGCAGGTCCATCAGGGCCGGCACCTGCTCGTAGGCCGCAGCCGGAGGGACGAAAAACAGGCGCGCCGCGGCAAAAAACATGATCGCCAGAAGGATCGGGATGTGAATGCCTCCCTTGGCTCTAGGAAAATGCCTCATAGTCTTGCTTTGTTTAGCAATTTCCCGTACAGCCGGTCAATCTGTTTTACCATCTCCCCCGAGCCGTAGCGGGAGGCCATCCCCATACCGGCCTCCCCCATCCGGCGGCGCTCCTGCGGATCGCGGCAAAGTCCGGCGATCGCATCCGCCCAGGCCTCAATGTCCCCGGCGGGAACAAGGATGCCGTTCTCGCGGCAGCGGACCATATCGGGGATCCCTCCGACATCGCTGGCGATGATCGGCTTTCCCATCGCCATCGCCTCCGCGAGAACCTTTCCCATCCCCTCGTTTCGCGAGGGGAGGCAGAAGATGTCGAAGGCGGCCATGATCCTGGCCACATCGGGGCGCCAGCCCAGAAAGCGGACATGCTGCCCGATCCCCGCGCGGACGCACAGTTCCTCCAGGTCCTTCCGCAGCTCACCGTCCCCGACGAGCAGGAGAAAGATCTTCTCCCCGCGGCGGATCAGTTCGGCCACCGCCCGGATCAGCGATGCCTGCCCCTTGACAAGGGTAAGGCGGCCCACCGTGCCGACAACCGTCCTCTCCACCGGGATGCCCAGTAACGCCTTCGTCTCCAATGGCGGATACCGGTCGGCGCGGAACATCTGCAGATCGACGCCGCTGTGGATGACGGCGAATTTTGCTTCCGGGGCGATGCCGAAACGCAGATGATCCCGCTTCTCGCGGGCGGTGAGGGCCACAATGGCGCTGGTGATCCGGGAGGTTTGTCTTTCCAGGTAAAGGAACAGTCGGGTCTGCCACCTGCCGAAGTACCCCCAGAACACATGGCCATGCGGGGTGTGGACGATGATCGGCACGCCGCAGACATGCGCCGCCCATCGGCCAAGGATGCCCGCCTTGGAGGTATGGGTATGGACCAGATGGGGCTTCTCGCGCCGGATGATCCGAACCAGGGAGAAAAAGGCTGCCGCATCGGAAAGGGGCCGGAGGTCCCGCACCAGATGGCGCAGACAGAACAGCCGGACGCCCTGCCCGAGCGCGGTGCTCACATTGGCCCGGACCGCTTCGATCTCCGGATCTCCGGAAACGCCCCGGAGGCAGTTCCCCTTGACCAGGACCACATCGTAGCGGGTCTTGTCCAGGTCGCGGACGGTGGTGAAGGTGTTTTCCGCCGAGCCACCCTTGTCGAAACGGGTGATCACATGGATCACTTTTATTCTATTCGATGGCGGATTCATGCCAGGCCTGAAAGGCGATCAGATTCCAGATCTGCCAGGAGGTGTCGGTCCTGCCGCGCATCAGGTTTTCGACCAGGGCCTCGATGACCGGATAGTGAAAGAGCCCCTGCGATTCGATCCGATCCCGGCGGAGATGGGTCTTGATGAGATAATGAAGGTCCGTCTTCAGCCACCGGCCGACGGGCATCTCGAAACCCCGCTTGGGGCGGTTGTGCAGTGATTTTGGCAGCAACGCCTTGAATGTTTCGATGAAGACGTATTTGCTCCGGCCATGCCGGATCTTCCATTGGCCGCCGATCCCGAACGCCAGCTCGCAGACCCGATGGTCGAGCAGGGGGACGCGGACCTCCAGGGAATGGCGCATGCTCGTCATGTCGACCTTCCAGAGCATATCCGCCGGAAGGGAGATTTTCAGATCGGCGTAGAGCATCCGGTTGACGGGGTCGGCCGGCAGGCGCTCCAGGGCGGCGGCGAACAGGCCCGGCGCCAGCAGCGGATCCGACCGGTAGCGGTCACGAAGAAGCGCCTTTTTGCACTCCGGGCTGAAGAGCTCATTCCAGGACATGACCCGCTCCGCAAACGTCCCTCCCGCCCCGCGGATAAACTTCTTGATCCTCCGGACCTGCTCTCCGCATCGGCTGTCACGGGAGTCGGGAAGGCGGCTGACGGCCGACTCCAGAAGTCCCTTACGGAGGAATCCGGGGAGGCGACGGTAGCGGCGGTGCCATGCCTCGGCCTTGTACATGCGGTAGCCGGCAAAGAGTTCGTCGCCGCCGTCGCCGGAGAGGGCGACCTTGACATCCCGGGCCGTCTGGCGGGCGACCGCGAAGGCGGGCACGGCCGAGGAGTCGCCGAACGGCTCGTCCATGGAGGCAAGGACCTCGGGGACCATGCCGCCGATCTCCTGCGTCCCCAGCATGATCTGGTGGTGCTCCGTCCGGTGAAAGGCGGCCACCTCCCGGGCGTAGGCGCTTTCATCGTACATCGGCATATCCGCATAGCCGACGGCGTAGGTTTTGACCGGGCGCGAGGCATTGCGCGCCATGAGGCCCACGATGACGCTCGAGTCGATGCCGCCGCTCAGGAAGGCCCCGAGGGGGACATCGGCGACCATCTGGCTGCGGACGGCCCCCTCGAGAGCGTCGAACAGCGCCGCCTTGGTCCCTTCAAAATCGCGGGGCTCGGCAGTGCCGGCCGGCATCCCCGGAGCGATGTCCCAGAACCGCTCTTCCTCGATGACTCCGTCGCGAACCGCCAGCAGATGCCCGGGGCGCAGCTTGCGGATGTTCCTGAAGATCGTATGGGGGGCGGGGATATAATTCAGGCTGAGATACAGGTCCAGGGCCTCCAGGTCGATCTCCCGCCGGACATGGGGATCCGCAAGCAGGGACCTGATCTCCGAGGCGAAGAGGAATGTGTTGCCGTTCCGGCAATAGACCAGCGGTTTGATGCCCACATGATCGCGGGCCAGTACGAGGGTTCGCTCCTTCTCCGACCAGAGGGCCAGGGCGAACATCCCTGTGAGCCTCGCGATGCCGGCCGTTCCCTCCTCCTCGAAAAGATGGATGACCGCCTCGCTGTCGGTCCGGGAGAGGAAGCGATGGCCCTTTCGCTCCAGCTCCACCCTCAGGGCGGGAAAATTATAGATCTCCCCGTTGAAAACCATCCAGAGGGTTCTGTCCTCGTTCGACATGGGCTGCCGGCCGGCCTGTGTCAGGTCGATGATGCTCAGCCGCCGGTGACCGAGGCCACACCCGACGCCACCCCGGTGAGACAGATAGACGCCGGCATCGTCGGGTCCCCGATGGGCAAGCAGACCGCTCATCCGCCCCAGGAGATCCCCGTCGACCGGCGAGCCGGTAAAATCGAGTTTACCGCAGATGCCGCACATGATCTACCGCTCCCCCGTGCGGTTCATCCCTTCCGGATGAGGGTGAAACAGGCGGTCCGGCCTGAATCGGCGGACGCATCGCCGGGGCCGCCGATCCCTGAAAAAGAGTCCCGGGACGTCTCTCACGGGTTCCTCACGATGGCCCTGTCCAGCAGCTCCGCGCAGGCATGGAGCACATCGTCCGGCACAACCTCCGTCAGGCAAACCGGTTTTTCGCAGGTGGATTTGCTGCAAGGCCGGCAGGGAACGTCCCTGCACACCACGCGATAGAGGGCCTCTTGTGCATAGGGCCCCAGACTCGCCGGATCTTCGGGACCGAAAATCGCCACCACGGGTGTTCCGGCGGCGGCGGCGATATGCATCGGGCCGCTGTCATTGGTGATCAGAAGATCGAAACGGCTGATCAGATAGGTGAGGTCGTCGAGACCCAGTCGCCCCGACAGATTGCACGCGCCGTGGCCCATTTTCCCTTCGACTGCCCGGGCGATACCCTCTTCTCCGGGGCCGCCGAGCAGATACAGGCGGGCCGGAAAACGCGCCCTGATCCGATCGGCCACTTCGGCATAATGCTCCGGCGGCCACCGCCGGTTATCCCTGTGTCCGCCGGGATTCAGGGCGATTTTCAAACCCTCTTCGGGGGCATTGCCACAACCGAAAAGCGAACCCCATTTTTTCTCGATCCGCCTGTCCCAGAACACCTCGATCCCCCGGTTATCGGGGATGCCTCCCGCCAGCCGGGCCAGGTCCATCATCGCATCGGCGAAGTGCCGTTTCCTGAAAGAATCCCGGGGCGCTTTACGGGTGAGAAACCATCCGAATCCGTGATCGTCATGGCCTATTTTGGTCTTCGCTCTCAAGGCGAGAAACAGGAGCCCCATCTTGACAGCACCGTAAAGCGAAGCCACCATATAGAGATTCAGGACCATATCGAACCTGATCCTTTGCAGTTCGCGGATCAACCCGGCAATGTCAAAGAGGTATTTTTTATCCCGGCGCAGCTCGCGGATGGGAAAGGGGTGGACACGGTCGACGTACGGATAGTTCCCGGCAAGGCTCGATGCTTCCGTGCTGGTGAGCAGATGAATGTCCGCATCGGGGTAGCCGTTTCTGACGGCTCGGATACCCGCCGACGCGAGAACCGTGTCGCCGATTCCGGCGATCAGGACGATCAGTATCTTTGGCCTTGATCCGCTGGGGCGGGGCGACATTCAGCAGTCCCCGCCGGAGCGATGGGCCTGGGGGGACCCGAGCGGTTCCCCGCCATCTCCAAAGGCCGAAAGGACCCGCCGGGGGCTCTGTTCATCAAAGAGGTGCCTGTTCTTGCCGATCCAGTCATACAGCCGCGCCACCCCTTCGGTCGCCGGGATCGTCGGCTTCCAGCCCAGCTCCGCTCCGGCCTTGCGAATGTTGCTGACATACACCCTCTGATCGCCCGGACGCCAGTCTTGATAACACACGGGGATCCGCCCGCCTTTCAGGGCCTCCAGCTTCCGCAGCAGGATCCGGAGGGAAAGGGTGTGTTCGGGCCCGCCGCCGATGTTATAGACCTGCCCCGCTGTGCGTTCGATATTCCGGTAGGCGATGTCATAGAGAAAGACGAGGTCATCCACGAACAGGACATCGCGGACCTGCTTCCCGCTTCCATAGATGGTGATCGGCCTGTCCATCAGGGCGGCGATGCAAAACCAGGCCACCCAGCCCTGGTCCTCGATTCCGAACTGGTGATAGCCGTAGATGCACGACTGGCGCATGACCACGGTCCTCAAACCGTATATCCGGTGGTAGTCCCGGCAGTACTGGTCCGCCGCCCCTTTGGAGCATCCGTAAGGGGAATGAAAGTCCAGCGGCCGCGTCTCTTCGATCCCCTCGGGCAGATCCAGATAGGCATAGCGGTCGGCTTCCTCGCCGATCCGGAGATCCTCCATGCCCCCGTAGACCTTGTTCGTGGAGGCGCAGATGAGCACTGCCCCGGGATCGAGCAGCCGGATTGCCTCCAGAAGATTGAGGGTTCCCCAGGCGTTGATCTCGAAATCTGCCCGGGGATCGGCAACCGAGGTGGTCACGGCCGCCTGTCCCGCCATGTGGAGGATCAGATCGAAGGGGCCGTTCTCACGAAATGCCCGCGCGATGTCATCGGTGCTGCGGATGTCGCCCCTGATCAGGCGGCAGGGATGGTTCTTCATCAGCCAGGCGGCGTTCACCTCCGTCCCGCTCCGGGACAAATTGTCGAAGAGGATGACCTCCGCCTGCCGCTGTGAAAAATATACGGCGGCGTTCACACCGATGAATCCGGCCCCACCGGTGATCAGCACCTTCATGGCCCTGTCTCCAGAATCCCGATGATATGCCGGTAAAGCCTCCCCGCCGTCTGATCGGCCCGGAAGCCTTCCGCCCGAATCAACCCTCGTTGCGCATACATCCTGCGGCGCCCCTCATCGTTGAGCATCAATACGATGGCCTCCTTCAGCGCGTCTGCATCCCGGGGATCGACGAGGACCCCCGCATCCCCGACGACCTCTGGAACGGCGGTCAGAGCGGAGGCGATCACCGGTGTCCCGCAGGCCATCGCCTCCAACGGCGGAATGCCGAACCCCTCGTAGAGGGAGGGAAAGACAAACAGATCGGCCATGGACAGGAGGACCTCGGGCAGATCCTCCTCACGGATCGCGCCGGTAAAGATCACATCCCCCGCGAGCCCCGCTGCGGAAACCTGGGCCCTGATCGCCTGCCCGTGCGCGTCGAGAGGTCCCGCCAGAACCAGCTTGTGGTCCCTGAATGCCTTTTTCACACCGGCGAAGGCCTGCACGAGGGAGGCGACATTCTTGTGGGGCTTGAAATTACCCAGATAGAGGATATATCGCTCCGGAAGGCCGAATCGCGCCCGGACCCCGGCGCGGGTCCCCCTGTCCGTCACCGGGGTGTAGCGATCGGCCAGGCCCAGGGGAACGACGGTGATTTTTTTCGGGCTGATCCGCCAGAGGCGGATGATATCCGCCTTGGCGTGGTCGGAGGCGGTGATGATGCCGATCGCCTTCTGCGCGCAGGCCCGCCCGATGGTGGCGTAATAGAGCCTTCCAAAGCGCCCCAGGGCCCGCACGTAAGGGGGGTACACAAGATACATGAGATCCAGGACCTGGTTCACCACCGGGACGGACGTCAGCAGCGGCAGCTTGTAATAGGGGGAGTAGAACAGGTCGATCCGCTCCCTTTTCAGCCGGCGGGGCAGCATCCATTGGTCCCAGAAAAAGGTCGGTCCGGGGGGAAGGGTCACCTCCCGGCATCGGGAAGCGACGGGTATGGGGAGTTTCTTCCCGGCAAACAGGACCAGTTCATGGGTGGAATCATGGCGCGCAAAATAGGCAATGAAGTTGTCCAGCGAGCGGCCGATGCCGGTGAGGACGCCGTCCTGGATCTCCCGGGCGTCAACGCCGAGGCGCACGGTTTCTCTCCAAAAGCTCCAGATACACCTTCTGTGTCTTTTCCATATATCGCTCGATGGTGAAATGCCCCTCCACCCTCCTGCGGCCCGAAGCACCCATTCTGGTGATTTCAGCGGGCCGCTCCAGGAGCCGTGAGATCCTCCCGGAGAGCCCCTTCGCATCGCCGTAAGGGAACAGGAGCCCCGTCTCGCCTTCGACGACAATCTCGGGGGTTCCGCCGTTGTCCGTCCCGATCACCGGCTTTGCCATGGCCATCGCCTCGAACAGGACCCGGCCGCACGCCTCCAGGTCGGTGGCCAGGACAAAGAGGTCCAAGGCGGCATAAAAAGGCCGGACATCATCCTGATGCCCGGTGAAGATGACGCGACCCTCGAGGCCCAGGTCTTTGGCCGTCTTCTTCAGGGAATCGGGCAGTCCGCGATCTTCATCGAATACGTGTCCCCCGACGATCAGCAGCCACAGGTCCGGGAATTCTTGCTTCAAACGACCCAGGGCATGGATCAATGTCCGGTGCCCCTTCTCATGCCCCAGGCGGCCGATGATTCCCACGACTTTCGCCGCGCGGGGGATACCCCACCGATCGCGAACCGCATCCCCGGATATGCCCGGATCGTAATCCGTCAGATCAACGCCGTTCAGAATCGTCACCGTCTTTCCCTCGACCCTTCCGCCGACGAACCTGGACCTCACCGCCTCCGAATTACAGATGATGCGATCCGGAAGCCATCCCGTATACCGGTCGATATCCACCATTCCCGGCCGCAGGCAGTTGCGGGCGTGCCAGATCACGGGGATGCCCAGCCATCTGCCCATGATCCCGGCGGGGATGTTGGTCTGGGGACCGTTGGCGTGGAGCAGGGCGATGCGCCGCACCCGCACGACCCTTCGCAGGTGAACCAGCGTCCTGATCAGGTGCAGCACTTGTGAGTTCGAGCCGAACTCATGGTGCATGACGGAAATTCCGCGCTCACGCAAGCGCATCGGAAAATCACCGGCCGAGGGGCACATGAAAACGGGATAAAACAAAGACCTGTCGAGGTGTGTCACCAGATGGAGCAGGCTGTTTTCCGCTCCGGCGAATCGGCCGGTATGATGAAGATACAGTATCGTATATGGCGTTTTGCGACACATTGAATCGACATTTCCTGCACCCACGTCAGGTCCTTACGGGCAACGCGTCGCCTCTCGATACGATCTTCAGATAAATGTCCTCAACGGCCGCAGTCATCCGTTCCAGCGAAAACAGCCGGGACCGGGCACGGGCGGCGGCACCCATACGGGCGCATCGCTCCGGGTCGGCCAGCAGGACCTGCACGGCGGCGCTGATCAGCCCGGGACTGTTCGGCTCGACGAGAAGACCTTCCTTCCGGTCCTCGATCAATTCGGGAACAGCGGCATCGTTTGTTGCGATGATCGGTTTTCCCATGGCCATGGCTTCGAGGACGGATATGCCGAAGGCCTCATCGCCGGCAGGAAAAACAAAGATATCCATGATATCGAGAAGCTCCGGGATGTCCCTTCTCGAACCGGTAAAACGGACGTGCTCCGCTATGTTGAGGCTTCGGCTCAGCCCCATCAGCTCATTTCTGCGTCCCCCGTCCCCCACGATCAAAAAAACCGTATCCGGATGGCGAACCAATATGTCGGCGGCGGCCGTCAGCAGATCGCTGTGGCCTTTGCCGTCTGCCAGCCGGGATACGTTGCCCACGATTTTAGAACGGCTGTCGATCGACAGGCGTCTTCGGAGGTCCTCCCTGTCCTGCAGGCTCCGCTGCATGTCGAAGCGCTGTAGGTCTATCCCCGTATGAACCATATGGGTTTTGCGGGTTGAGATACCCGTCTTTGAAAGCAGGTGGACTTTGACTTTGTCCGAAACGCACAGCAGATCCGTCCGGAACAGCGACATCACCCTGTAACGGAGGCAGTGCCGCTTCGCTGCGGGAAAGGGGTAGCTGTGAACG
>JBFMBA010000262.1:0-7262 GCA_040755475.1 Thermodesulfobacteriota bacterium | reverse complement strand
CGCCTTTCCCGGAATCGAGATGGTCCGGATGATGAGCTCCGGCACCGAGGCGACGATGACGGCCATCCGTCTGGCCCGGGGCTATACGGGAAGGGAGATGATCATCAAGTTCACCGGCTGCTACCACGGCCACGCCGATTCCCTGCTTGTGAAGGCAGGGTCCGGGGTGGCCACGCTGGGGATACCGGGAAGCCCCGGCATCCCGAATCGCCTGGCCGAGCTGACGCTCTCCCTGCCCTACAACGACCCCGAAGCGGTCCGGGCGGCTATCGGCCGCTACGGCGGGGCGCTTGCCTGCGTCATCGTCGAGCCGGTGGCGGGCAACATGGGGGTGGTCCCCCCGCAGCCCGGGTTCCTCGAGGCGCTTCGGGAAATGACCCGGGACAACGGCATTGTGCTCATCTTCGATGAAGTCATCACCGGTTTCCGCGTCACGTACGGCGGATGGCAGAACCTCTCGGGAATCGTCCCCGACCTGACGTGCCTGGGCAAGATCATCGGAGGCGGGCTTCCCGTGGGCGCCCTGGGCGGGCGGCGGGAGATCATGGAACATCTCGCCCCCACGGGACCCGTCTACCAGGCGGGAACCCTCTCGGGCAACCCCCTGGCCATGGCTGCCGGACTCTCGACACTGGATATACTCCGAGGGAAGTCCTACGCGGAGATCGAAGAAAAGGCCAAAACCCTCTGCGGCGGATACGGGGAACTCTTCGCCGAAAGGGGGATCCCCGTCCGCATCAACCGCGTCGGCTCCATGTTCACCCTCTTTTTCACCGGGGAGGAGGTCACCGACTTCGCGTCGGCATCCACCAGCGACACGGAACGCTTTGCCCGCTTCTTCCGGGGCATGATGCGGGAAGGCATCGCGCTCGCCCCCGCCCAGTTCGAGGCCGGCTTCGTCTCCTTCGCCCACACCGATGAACAGATCGGCCGAACCCTGGAAGCCTGCGGGAAGGTCCTGGCGAAAGGGGGGCTGTGATGCGGAAGATCCTCGTCACCGGCGCGGCGGGATTTATCGGATTTCATCTGTCCCGCCGGCTCCTGTCGGAGGGCGATGCGGTGACCGGCCTGGATAACCTCAATCCCTACTATGACGTGACGCTCAAGGAGGCCCGCCTCTCGCTTCTGGAGGGCAGCGGCGCCTTCCGGTTCGTCCGGGCGGACATCGCCGACCGCAAGGCCGTCGCGGCCCTCTTCGACAGGGAGCGGTTCGACGTCGTCGTCAACCTCGCCGCCCAGGCGGGCGTCCGCTACTCGCTCGAAAACCCCCATGCCTACGTGGAGAGCAACCTCGTCGGGTTCACGAACATACTGGAGGGATGCCGCCACCAGCGGGTGCGGCACCTGGTCTTCGCCTCCTCCAGTTCGGTCTACGGGGCCAACACCCGGATGCCTTTCTCCGTGCACGACAATGTGGACCATCCCCTGAGCCTGTACGCGGCAACGAAAAAGGCACACGAACTGATGGCCCACACCTACGCCTCGCTTTACGGCCTGCCCTGCACGGGGCTGCGCTTCTTCACCGTATACGGACCCTGGGGAAGGCCGGACATGGCCCTTTTCCTCTTCACCCGCGCGATCCTCGAAGGCCGGCCGATCGACGTGTTTAATGAAGGGCGGATGGAGAGGGATTTCACCTACATCGACGACATCGTCGAGGGGGTCGTGCGGATCATGGAGCGAATCCCGGCGCCCGATCCGGCCTGGGACGGCGCCCGCCCCGACCCTTCGCGCAGCTTCGCCCCCTACCGCCTGTACAACATCGGGAACAACCGTCCGGTCAACCTGATGGCCTTCATCGCGATCCTGGAGGACCGCCTGGGCATGAAGGCGAAGACGCAACTGCTCCCCATGCAGCCCGGCGATGTGCCGGCCACCTTCGCCGACATCGACAATCTCACGGCGGACGCCGGTTTCAGGCCCTCGACCCCCATCGAGGAGGGAATCGGGCGCTTCGTCGAATGGTACCGCGACTATTACCGTTGCTGACAGAGATCTGAATGGCCCCCCTGGAAAGAAAGCAAGGACGAGTAGATTGAAAATCGGATCCCGGAAGCGCGCATTGGAGATTTTTCGGGGTACCCTATCCCCGCAGCGCAGCGTCCGCAAAGACGATGGGTTGAGCGCAAAGCGCGCGGTTCGCCTTTGCAGCGAAGCGAGGAGGAGCAGGGTCGAAAAATGTCCAGCGCACGGAGGGATCTCGATTTCAGACGTCTTGTAAGATACCCAACCCGTGCAGCTCACGGTGCTTTTTCGTTTGACTTCGGTCCCCGCCTGTGTTAAATGCCCCAAGTGGACAAGGAGACAAGGAAAACGGCGATCCAGCTCGCATCCCTGAGCGGCATCGGCATCGCCATGGTCATCGCCGTTTTCGGATGCTTCTTTTTCGGAAGATGGCTGGACCGGCAACTGGGGACGGATCCCTATCTGACGTTCCTGCTGCTGCTCATAGGGATCGCCGCCGGCTTCAGGAACATGTACGTTCTCATACGGCGTTACGTGAACAACGCATGAACGATCATCGCGCGGATACAAAGTGGACCTGAAAGTAAAAGACCCCCTCCAGAAAAGACTCGAGATCACCAACTGGATCATCCTGGCAGCGGCTCTGGCCGCCGGCTTTGCCTTCGGTTCCTCCACGTTCGGCCTGGGCGTCCTGTGCGGGGGCCTGATCAGCGTCGTCAATTTCCACTGGCTGTACCGCAACCTCGTCAGCGTATTCGCGACACAGGCGGACAGGGCGGGGAGGGCCATGCTGGTCCGTTACTTTTTTCGACTGGCCTTGACGGCCTTTGTCCTGTATTGGGTCATCTCCGGTCGCCTCGTCGACGTGATCGGCCTGGTGATCGGCCTTTCCGTCGTCCTGATGAACATCCTGGTGACGACCGTCTGGGCCCTGTCCAAAAACAACTGCATGGGGGAGGTCCGATAGAATATGCAACCCTTGCTCTTCTTTGAAAACCACTGGCTCCACGAGCATCACCTGGTCATCGTCACCTACAGCTGGTTCGTGATGGCGATGCTCGCCTTTTTCGCCTTCCTGGCGACCCGCAGGATGAGCATGGTCCCGGGCCGTGTTCAGAACGTGATGGAAGCGATCTTCGGCGGTTTCGACAACCTGCTCGTGGAAACGATGGGGCCACACGGCCGGAAGTTCTTTCCCCTGATCGCAACGCTGGGACTCTACATCCTCACCTCGAACCTGCTGGGCCTCATCCCCGGATTCGAGTCGCCCACGGCCAACCTCAACACCACGGTTTCCGTAGCCCTGGTGGTCTTCATCACGACGCACGTGGTCGGCATCAGGCTGCACGGCGCCAAATACGTCAAGCATTTCCTCGGACCGATCTGGTGGCTCACCCCGCTGATGGTGGTCATCGAGATCGTCAGCCACCTCGCCCGCCCCCTTTCCCTGTCCGTCCGGCTCTTCGGGAACATCATGGGGGAAGACAAGGTTCTGGCGGTCGTCCTGCTTCTGGTCCCCTTTCTGGTCCCGCTGCCGGTCATGGTCCTGATGGTCTTCACCTCCTTCATCCAAACCGTCGTCTTCATGCTGCTGGCCATGATGTACATCGCCGGGGCGATGGAAGAGGCCCACTGACCCTTTCCCCGCCGGAACGAATACCGGGCGGAACCGCCGCCATCAACCGGGGGTGCGGAACGGCTCGAGGCCGCCATGGGCGCGTCACGGCGACAGCACTCCATCACAGCACACGGTCAAAGGAGAGTCTATGCGAACCAATGAGATCAAGAAGAAGCTGAAAAACAACGAACCGGTCTTCGGCATCATGATCAAGGAGGCGCGAAACGCCAACATCGCCGAGATACTGGAAATCGCGGGGTTCGATTATTTCGTCATCGACATGGAGCACGCCTTCTACGACATGTCCGGCATCACCGAGATCCTCCAGCATGCCAGAAAGTGCCGGATAACGGCCGTCGTGAGGATCCCGCGCCTGGACTACGCCTATGTGGCCAAAACGCTGGACATGGGCGCCGAGGGGATCTGGGTCCCCCACCTGGACACGCCCGAGCAGGCCAGAGACCTGGTCGCTTTCGGCAAATACCCGCCCGAAGGGAAGCGGGGAGCCGCGGTCCCCGTCTTCCGGGTGAAGGAGCGCCAGGAGTTCGCCAAGGCGGCCGATTTCTTCCGCAGCGTGAACGATGAAACCCTGCTGATCGCCCAGATCGAAGGCCGCGAGGCGATCGGCAACATCGATGCGATCACCGCCGTCCCGGGGATCGACGTGGCGATGATGGGCACGCAGGACCTCTCTCTGGACATGGGCTTCCCCGGCCAGGAGACCCATCCCGAGATGAAGGCGGCGATCCAGAAGGTGGTCGACGCCTGCCGGAAGAACGGGAAGGCATCGGGCAACCACATCGCCAACATCGACGAGCTCCGCTACTGGATCGGTCAGGGCATGCGCATGATCACCTATTCCTACGAAACCAACCTGATCATCGAAAAGGGCCGTGATGTGCTCAAGATCCTGAAGGCCTGAAAGCATTCCCGGCAGGACAGGGGGGTCGCCGCGGGAAAGCGCTTTGCGCCGGTTCCGCCGGGGACGCCGCCGATGAAACACCGAAACGAAGGGAATCCATGATCACAGTATCCGATGGGGGAGCGTTCCTGTTCGGCGGCAGGCTGGTCATCGCAGATGCGGACCGGCTCGGCGCCGGAGAGATCGACAAACGTCTCGCCGAGGCGGGCATCGCCCCTCCGGCCGGCCGGCAGATCGCCCGGGAAACGGCTCGGACGGGCACCATGGCCTACCGGATCCTTGCCGCCCACAACCATTCCGATGGGATGCGCAACCTGCAGCTCCGCTTCGACGCGCTGGCCTCCCATGACATCACCTACGTAGGCATCATCCAGACAGCCAGGGCGAGCGGTCTGGAGGCCTTTCCCGTTCCCTTCGTCCTGACCAACTGCCACAACAGCCTCTGCGCGGTGGGCGGAACCATCAACGAGGACGACCATCTTTTCGGCCTTTCCGCCGCCCGCAAGTACGGCGGGATCTTCGTTCCGGCCCACCTGGCGGTGATCCACCAGTACATCCGGGAGGCCGTCGCCGGCTGCGGTGGGATGATCCTGGCTTCGGACAGCCATACCCGCTATGGCGCACTGGGCGCCATGGGCATCGGGGAGGGCGGCCCGGAACTGGTCAAACAGCTGCTGGGGCGGACCTATGACCTGCCCTGCCCGGAGGTGGCGGCGGTCCTTCTGGAGGGTCGTCCCGCACCCGGTGTCGGCCCTCAGGATGTGGCCCTTGCGCTCATCCGGGCGGTGTTTCCCGAAGGAACGGTGAAAAACAGGGTTCTGGAGTTCATCGGGCCGGGCATAGCCGGCCTGCCCGTCGACTTTCGGAGCGGGGTCGATGTCATGACCACCGAGACGACCTGCCTGTCCTCGATCTGGCAGACCGACGAAGCGGTGGCGGCCTGGTACGCCACCCACGGCCGCCCCGAAGCGTACCGCCGTCTGGCGCCCGAGGACGTCTGCTGGTACGATCGGGTCGTCCGGGTGGACCTGAGCCGGGTGGAGCCCATGATCGCCCTGCCCTTCCATCCCAGCAACGCCTGGCCGATCGCCGAGCTGAACCGCAGCGCGCCGGACATCCTGAGGGAAGTGGAGAAGGAAGGAAAGAGGCAGATGGAAAACCCCTCCCTGGATTTTCGCCTCAGCGACCGGCTTGTGGACGGCAGGCTCCGGGCGGACCAGGGGATCGTGGTCGGGTGCGCGGGAGGCACCTTCGACAACCTCGTCGCCGTTGCCGACATCGTCTCCCGGGGATCCCTCGGAAACGGCGCCTTTGCGCTCAGCCTCTATCCCGCGAGCCAGCCCGTCTTTCTGGAGCTGATCCGGAACCGGTCCATCGAAAGCCTGATGGCCGCCGGGGCGGTCATCCGAACCGCCTTCTGCGGGCCCTGCTTCGGGGCCGGAGACACCCCGGCCAACAACACCCTGAGCATCCGCCATTCCACGCGGAACTTTCCGAACCGCGAGGGGTCGATCCCGTCGAGCGGGCAGCTGGCCTCGGTGGCCCTCATGGATGCCCGGTCCATCGCCGCCACGGCCGTCAGCGGGGGAGTTCTCACCCCGGCGACCGAACTGGATCTTCCCGAGGCGCGGGCCGAATACCGCTTCGACGGGCAGGTTTACGAGCGGCGGATCTACCGGGGCTTTGGGAACGCCCGCCGGGAGGAGCCGCTGCAGTTCGGGCCGAACATCGTCGACTGGCCGAAGATCGGGCCGCTTACGGAAGACCTGCTCCTTAAAGTGGCCTCCGTCATCCGCGATCCGGTGACGACGACCGACGAGCTGATCCCCTCCGGGGAGACCTCCTCCTACCGCTCCAATCCGCTGAAGCTGGCCGAATTCACACTGTCGCGGAAAGACCCCGGCTATGTGCCCCGGGCGAAGGCCTTCCAGGCGCTCGAAGAGCGGCGCCTCAGGCTTCTGGCCGAGGGAGGGGCGGTGGACGATCTGTTCGAGGAACTGCCGTGGTTCGGCCCGACGGAAAAACCGGCGCCGGCGGAGCTTCGCCGGCTCATCGGGAAGACCGGGCTGGCGACCGTGGTGTGCGCGATCAGGCCCGGCGACGGTTCCGCGCGGGAGCAGGCCGCCTCGTGCCAGAAGGTGCTCGGGGGGCAGGCGAACATCGCCGTTCAGTACGCCACCAAGCGCTACCGGAGCAACCTGATCAACTGGGGGATGCTCCCCTTCACCGTGGCAGGGGAAAGGCTGGCGGAGCTGGCCGTGGACGACCTGATTCACATCCCGGGGATCCGCGCGGCGGTCGCCGGCGGGCGCGACCGCATCGACGCATTTCTGATCCGCGGAAGCCTGCGCACGCCGCTGGAACTGCAACTCGGGGATCTGTCAGAGCAGGAACGCGACATCATCCTGGCGGGCTGCCTGATGAATCACTACGCCCGCCAATAGGCGGCCGCCGCGTAACGGCCCTCACCTTTCGTCGGCCGCAGTTCGGCGCCCGCACCACCCCGCTCTGCCGGTTCACAGACGCACTGCCGGGCGCCGCTGCAGGGGCCTTTCACCAGCGGTCCGCCGGCTTCAGGACACCTTCCCGCCGACCGCCGCTCCGACCTCCATGCAGCACGCCCCCAGGGCGTCGCGGAGCCGCCCCCGGGCGGCCGCATCGGAGAACAGCGAACGGTAGCCGAACAGACGCTCCGCCTTGGCGGTGGACAGCTCCCAGGAATCGGTCAGAAAGGGCGCCCCTTTCCACTGCCCGGCC
>JBFMBA010000261.1:0-10100 GCA_040755475.1 Thermodesulfobacteriota bacterium | reverse complement strand
GCCTGGAGCGGGAAGCCCCGCCCGCCGGGCGGGGCTTCCCGGCGGGCTTGCGGCCTGCGGTACGGAAGACTGGCGGGCGGCACCGTCGAGGTGCGCCGGGGTCTTGGTCGTCGATCAGGTAGCCGTTGGCAGCGGAATGCCCGCCCGCCGGAGAACCTGCGCGATGTTTTCGGGTGCGGGCTTCAGAAGGCCGGCGTCGATCCGGCGGACCGCTTCGACTGCGGCCTCGGATACCGGGGTGGTGACGCTGCATTCCCGTCCCCGGGCCACCACAAAGCCGTTCATCTCTTCGATCTCCGTCCGCCGCCCCTTGAACACGTCCTGGGCCATCGACGCCCGCCAGTTGCGCTGGTTGGGCGCGGTGGGAGTGAGATGTCGGTCCAGGGCATCGTACGTCGAAGGGGTGGAGGCGTCCGCCCACTGCTCGGCGGGAGCGCCCCTGAACTTCGGGACGCTGTACCCGAGGGCAAGGCCCACGCGCGCCGATTCGGCGGCAAGATGGATCTGGATCGCCCGCCCCTCCGCGGTGGAGGAGACCTCGACCGACCCCATGCCGGAGAGGGCCTGGACGGGATTCCCCATGGCGTTCTGCGACAGCTTTGCCCACCGCTCGCCCCAGAGGTTGTTCGTCGGCTGTGCGCCATCGATTACCGAAAGCATCTCGGCAAGCTCGATGACGCGGGGCGTCATCCGCCCGTCGTGCTCGCCCGGACGGAAAACCTCCTGCCGCCTGTACCCGGCCGCGTCTACGCCGCGCTCGGTCTGGCCCGGCTTCCAGAGGGCGACCAGTATGTTCGACATCACAAGGCCTACCGCCCGCGAGGCGCCGACCACGCCCGCCATGACGGGATCGGGCCAGCAGTTCTGCGAGGAGACCACAAAGCCCTGAGGCGCCAGGTGCCGCAGGGCGAGTTGGGAGGCCCAGGCCGTGTCGTAGACCTTCATGGCGACGAAGACGATGTCGAAGTCGCCCGGCAGGTGGGCCGCATCGTTCAGGTGAACGGTGGCCGGCCTTGCCTCCAAAGGCTCGTGAGGCCCCGTGGCTCGGATGCCCTGCCGTCGAATCGTCTCCACATTTTCCGCCCAGGGGTCAACGAAAGTCACATCGTGGCCGGCCCGCGACAGGAACGCCCCCAGGTAACAACCCACCGCGCCGGCGCCGATGAAAAGCAATTTCTTTTTCATGTAAATCATGAACCTCGAAACTTTATTGTACAACTTGAAAATCATGTCCCGGAAGCACGCATTGGAGATTTTTCGGGGCGCCCTGCCCCCGCAGGGTAGCGCCCGCAAAGACGACTGTTTGAGCGCTTCGGCGCGAGTTTCGTCTTTGCAGCGAAACGAGGAGGTACAGGGTCGAAAAATGTCCAGCGTGCGGAGGGAACGTGATTTTCAAGAATCTCGCCTCACAAGCCGCGCATTTCCTTGCCTACTTGGATTTCAGAATCCCCGCCCGGTCCATGACGGCCCTGACCACCTTTCGCTGTTCGTCAAAAAAGGCGATGGCCTTGTCGGGCGGCAGATAAAAGGGAAATGCGCCCCGGGAGACCAAAAACTTCTTGAACTCGGGCTCATTGGCGGCCATCTCGAAGGCCTTGACCAGTTTATTGACGGCCTCCTTGGGCATGTTGGGCGGGCCGATCAGAATCTGCGTGGATTCCCAGTTCACATTGTACCCCAGCTCCTTCATGGTCGGAACGTTTTCATAGCCAGGGAACTTCTTGGATCCGAAGATGGCCAGAAACCGCACCGCGCCCGCTTCGATCTGGCTCTTTGCCGCGGCTACGGCCAGCACGGCCAGATCCGTGTGGCCGCCGGCCGCCTGGGCGATCGCAAAGGCCCCGGTCCCCGCCTGGGGGATGATATTGAACTTGGCCCCCGTCCCCTCCTGGAACTCGAGCGTGGCCACCCACCAGCTCTGGCCGACGCCGCTGGTGGCGATGGAGATCTCTCCCGGCTTTGCCTTGGCGGCGGAAAGGGCCTCCTGCATGGTCTTGAAGGGTCGCGCGGTCTTTGTGGCCCCTACGACGATCGGGATGAAGGTGGCATAGGTTCCCAGTACCGTGAACCCGTCATGATCATAGGGCATGTTTCCCATCGGTTTGTTGATGAGGATCGTGGCGTGAGACATGCCGATCGTGTAGCCGTCGGGCTTGGAGTCGTGCACCTCCCGCATGCCGATGCTGCTCCCGCCCCCCGGCTTGTTGACGATGATGATGGGCTTCTCCAGGATGGCGGCGACCCGCTCGGCCAGCTTACGGATCAGCACATCGGCATCGGCGCCCGCTTCATTGGGCACGATGAGCCTGATGGGTTTGTCGGGATAGGAACCCGCGGCATGAACGACGCCGCCCGTCATCACGCTTCCGAGAACCAGGAACAGACCTGCCGCCCCGATACAGCAGACCTTCAAACCGGCGATGAATCGATTTCTCATTTCTGTCTCCTTTCGTTGTTGGATGGCGAAAACAGTTTCCACAGACTCGACACGTAACACACCCTGCCAAAAAAGGCGGTGTGCTTTCCCCTTGTGATCTCGTCGAGCTCCTCCGTTCCCACATAGCGCAGGGCGCCGCCGAGGCAGTGCTGCACGCAGCTCGGCTCGATTCCGGACTCCGACCGTTCCAGGCAGAAGTTGCATTTGCCCGCCGCCTGCGTCACCTCGTTGAAAGACATGGCCCCGTACGGGCATGCGCAGACGCAGAGCCGGCAGCCATCGCACCGCTCCGCGTCCACCAGGACGAGACCGTCTGCCCGCTTCGTGATCGCCCCTGCGGGACAGCTCTGGAGGCAGAGCGGTTCGTCACAGTGAAGGCACAGCGTGGGCAGGTAATCGGCCCGGAGCCCGTCACCTGCCTTTCTGGGTTTCACCGTGATCACCCGACACCACTTCGAACCGGTTTCATGGGTCAGATTGTTTTCCTGCCGGCAGGCAATTTCGCACGCATGGCAACCCACGCAGCAGTCCACCACCACCACCATCTTCTTTCCCGTCGGATTCATTCCTGATGACCTCTTTTCCTCATCACACGACAGAGCTGGCAGCGCAGTTGCGTGCTGCCGACCAGAGGTGCGCAATGTTCGTTGTGCATGACCAGGTTTACGTTGGACATCCCGGACCAGTGGCTCGGAAGCTGGACCACCCCGGGATGGATGCCCTCGGTCAGGTTGGCCCGTGCTTCCATGCGCCCGCGGGGCGTCTCCACAACCACTTCATCGCCGTCCCGGATGTCCAGTCCCCGTGCCGTGGCCGGGTGGATGCTCATCAGGGGATGGGGCATCAGCTCTCTGAGGATCCCGATATTTCGCCCTTCCGAATGGCGATACATGGACAGCCGGCCGCCCGTGGTGATGATCAGCGGGTAGTCCCTTGCCACCTCGGGCGTGCTGACGGGACTCTCGGAAGGTTCACGGTAGACGGGCAGCGGATCGACCTCCAGCCGCTTCATCTTGCTGTTGGCCAGCTCCACTTTCCCGGACGGCGTGTTGAAGCCGTTCTTTTCGTATTTTCGGAAGACGTCGGGGAAGGTGTGGCCCCCTTTTTCCTTCAGGGTCTTCCAGGTCAGCCCGGTGTTGCCCAGCATGAAGTCGAAGAAGGGCTCGTCCGACTCGGGAGGAAACATGCGCTCTACGCCGAGCCTTTTTGCCAGGTCGTTCATGATGGCGTAATTGGAACGGCATTCACCCTGCCTCACCACGGCCTGGCCGATCTGGATGGCATTGTACGACGCCTGGATGTGGCAGGCCACCTCGTCCCGCTCCAGCCACGTGGCGGCCGGAAGCAGGATGTCGGCGAGCTCCGCCGTGGGGTTCATCAGGATGTCGACCACGACAATGAACTCCAGGCTGCCGAGCGCGGCGGTGACCTGCCGGGTGTCGGCCACGTTCACGGCCAGGTGGGTCCCGTGGATATAGATCCCTTTCACCGGATAGGGCTTCTCCTCGAGCATGGCCGCCCACAGGGTGCTGTTGTGGGCGGTGGGGTAGAGGACGCATTCGCTGCTCGACAGCAGGGGATATTCCGACGAACCCAGTATCCGCTTTTCCCGCTCCGGGGTGATCAGGTGCTTGAGCGTGTAGCTCAGGTCGTCCCTTCCGCGCATGCCCTGAAACATGGGGTAGAGATTCCCGCCGGGAATGTCGAGATTCCCGGTGAGCGCGGGAAGCATGACGGTGGTCAGACAGGACGAGATCGTATCGGCATTCTGCTCGATTCCCACCGAGTGCATCATGCAGGCGGGCTTGCTGGTGGCGTAGAGCCTGGCCGCCTCCCTGATCTTCGCTTTGGGCACCCAGGTGATCCGCTCGACCTTGTCCAGGTCGTATTCCGCCGCCCTGGCCTTGAGTTCATCGAAACCGGTGCACCACTTCTCGACGAAGGTCTTGTCGTACAGGCCTTCGCTGATGATCACGTTGATGAATCCCAGCCCCAGGGCGGCGTCCGTCCCGGGCCTCAGCTGCAGCCAGATGTCGGCCTTGGAGGATGTTTCCCGGAGTTCCGGGTCCACCACGATCATCGGCACGCCCCGCGACCATGCGTCCATCATGTGTACGGCCTGGTGGGGCCAGTTGTTGGGCGGATTGGCCCCCCAGACGAGGATGCAGGATGTTTCCGAAAAGTCGGGGCACTCCGCCGCGGGGCCGCCGAGGACCATCCCGCCGGCCGAAAGGCGGGGGATGGCGCACTGGGCCCAGCCCGTGGAGGTCCACTGCTTCCCCCAGGCATTGGCGAAGCGCATCACGTAATCGGCCCATGTCCCCCGCTTGGTGCCCGTGGCCAGGACGATGCTGTCCGGCCCGTATTGTTCTTCGATCTGCTTGAATCGCCGGGCCGTCATGTCCAGCGCCTCGTCCCAGGAAATCCTCTGCCAGCGGCCTTCCCCGCGCTGTCCGATCCGTTTCATGGGATAGAGGATGCGGTCCCTGTGGTAGAGCTGTTCCCTGGAAGCGAGCCCTTTGCAGCAGAGGGTCCCCTTGGTGATGGGCGAGCTCGGATCGCCCTCCACCTTGATCACCTTCCCGTTCTTTTCGAAGACGATGGCATCGCAGCCGCTGTTGCAGATGTAGCACTGGCTCTTGTAGACCGTGGCGCCGCTTCTCGGGTCGGTTTTGACGGGCTTGCGCTCCTCCCTCCGCCGGCGGGGGGTGGGCCAGCGTCTGGGGACCTTCTGAAGCTCCGCTCCGATCGTCCTTTCCCCGAAGGCCTGGGGCCTGCATGACGGGCAGAGGCTCAGAAGCCCGTCGTATTGTCCCGGACGGTCCGTCCGGGACTCGTCCAGGATGGCTTCGAGTTTTTTCGGAACGGTCCAGGACGTTCCGCAACGGGTGCAAACTTTTTCCGGCATGGCTTTTCCCTCGCTTTGCGGCGTGGGCAGCCCGAAGCAGCCCACGTCGTATCCGATTTGTTCCCGGTAATCCTGCGTCCGCGCGGGACGCCCTTTCCCCGCAGGAAGGCGAATCGTGCTCTATCGTCCTGCGGGATATCCGGCCCTGCGGGTGAGGGTCGTCAATCGTCCTCGGATTTTTGCAGTATGCTGATCTTTCCCATTTTATTCGCAAAGAGGATGGTCAGGATTTTGTAAATCAGACAGAGCGCCGTGATGATCAAGAAGATCAGGGCGATCGGCCTGTCGATGATCAGGGTGATGTCCCCCCGAAACATCATCAGCGATTGTCTGACGCTGTTTTCCGTCGTGGGACCCAGGACCACCCCGATGATGAAGGGGGCGATGGGAAATCCCCATGTTCGGAAGAAAAACCCGATGACGCCCGCAATGATCATCACCCAGACATCGAAGAAGGCGTTTCTCACGCTGTACACGCCGACCAGGCAGATCACGCTGATGAAGGGCATGAGCAGCTGGGGCCGTATAATCGCGATCCGCGCGAAGACGCTGACCAGGGGCAGGTTCAAGACGAGCAGCATCATGTTCCCGACATACATGGCGGCGATGAAGGTCCAGAAGATATCCGGATTGGTGGTGAACAGCATCGGTCCCGGCTCGACGTTGTGCATGCGCAACCCGGCGAGCATGACAGCCGAAGGGGCGGCAAAGGGGATGCCCAGGGTGAGCAGCGGAATCATGGAGCCCATCACGGCGCTGTTATTGGCCGACTCCGGACCCACAACCCCTTCGATTGCCCCACTCCCGAACTCATCGGGTTTCTTGGACAGCCTTTTTTCCATGGACCAGGATATGAACGTGGAGATCACCGTACAGGGGCCGGGAAGCAGACCGACGAAAAAGCCGAGAATCGATCCCCGGAAGGTCGGACCGACGGAGCGCTTCACTTCCTGCTTGCTTGGATAGAGATCTCTCAGACGTATCGTCTGAACCGAGGGAGAACGATACTTCTGGAGCGAAATGGTGAGGATTTCCGATATCCCGAAAAACCCCATGGCGATCGGCAGGAAGTCGATCCCCATCATCAGCTTGTCAAAGCCGAAGGTGAACCGCGGGTAGCTGTCCATGGGGTTGATGCCGATGGAACTGATGAACAGACCCAGGCTGATCATCAGGAAGCCCTTCATGGGAGAGTCCCCCGAGAGGTTCGACAGCAGCACGAAGGCCAGGATCATGAAGGCAAGGTATTCCGGGGGGCCGAAGCTCAGGGCCGCCGCGCCCAGGTAAGGGGCAAAAATCTGAAGGCCGCCGATCCCCAGCGTGCCGGCGATGAAAGAGCCTATGGCCACCATGGCCAGCGCGGGTCCGGCCCGCCCTTTCTTCGCCATCTGGTACCCGTCGATGCAGGTGACGACGCTGGCCGCCTCACCGGGGATATTGACCAGAATCGAGGTGGTGGAGCCTCCGTATTGGGATCCGAACCAGACGCCGCACATCATGATCAGACCCGTCTCCGGGCCGAATTGCAGCGTAAAGGGAAGCATCAGCGCCATGGTCGCCGTGGGCCCCAGGCCCGGCAGGACCCCGACGATGGTCCCGATGAGGGCTCCCAGAAAGCAGGCCATCAGATTGACCAGCGTCATGGCACTGGCAAATCCCTTCATCAGTAAAGCGAATCCCTCCATGCACTTCTCCTCCTTTAACCGAGCAGTCCCCTGGGCAAATCGATATAGAGCCAGTAGTCGAACAACAGATAGATGAACACGGCCGTCCCGGCGGACAGGCCAAGGGGCTTGACCCAGCCTTCTAGCTTCATCACCTTGCTAAAGGCATAGGTGGCCAAAAAGGTGATGATCACATAGCCGAACAGGGGCATGATCAGAATCCACAGGGCGAATGTGGCGAGCATCATGTAGAAGGTGCCCATGGTTCCTTCGGCAAATACGCGCTTGGTTTCCCCCGAGAGCAGTTGCTTGACGAAGGTAATGCCGCCGAAGACCAGGATGGATAGGGCAATGAAGAGCGGATACATCCCGGTTCCCGGCCGGCTGAACGATCCCAGTCCGTCCCGCACGGAGACGACGAGAATGACCACGCCCAAAACAATGATGAGGAGGTCAAAAAACAATTCGGGAGAGATCCTTAGCACCTTCTTCATCGGCAATCCTCCTTGATGAAAGATCTGTTGATCGGCAGACGCCTCGTGCATGCCGTCATCATCTCAATTTACCAATCCTGTCGAGATCGTCGGCCACATATCCGAAACCCGCTTCAGTCAGGGTTTCCCGCCTGGGGAAACCCGGTCTCCCGAACCCATCCGTGAAGATCATCGTATTCGTCGAGCATCCGGTTGTACTTCGCTTCGTCCATCTTCCCGCCCGCCAGGGCCCCCTGCGGAATCGGCTCGCAAAGGTCTCTCGCCGCAGGCAGGTCATCTTTCCGATCAAAATTCGCATGCCGGAGGGTACATACCTTTTCCAGACGGACCTGTTTCATTGTCAACTGTGTAAGATCCTCGACGGAGGTGTCCCAGCCTGTTGCGGCCGAGTACAGCTCCGCAAGATGGGGCAAATCCATCTGGTCAAAATCGCCGTGGATCGTATTGAAGTGTCAGACCCCCAGGCAGTTGTGGATCCGGTGGAGCACTTCCGTGTAGCTGACCATCTTCGCCTTGTCTTCGTATTCCTGGGGAAGGGGTTTCTGTACGCCAAAGATGGCATTCACCTTCTCTTTCGACGCAGGGACGATCCGCTGGTCAGGTGTCGCTCCCGTCGTATGTCCCCCCTTGCCGGTCGAGGTGGTCGTCCCCGGGCTCCATCCAAGGGCTCCCCGGCAGGGTTCGTAGAGGTTCTGCCCCTTGATGTGTCAGGCGTAGCAGCTGCTTCCCCGCCCCACCCTGTCGGCCTCCCTGGCACAACCCTCCGCCAGGATCTCTCCGAACCCCTCCCGGTAACAGATCTTGCGAATGAGTTCGAGTGCAACCCCGGCATCCACCCAGTTGAGTGTAAGCCCGTCCGTATCCTCCGTGCTGAGGATTCCTCTTTGTCGATCATCCGGCATGGATCGATGATGTCCACCATCTCTTCCGGAAGGGTGCCATACTTCTGCATGCCCTCCACGCTCTTGATCCCGTCGAACATCTTCCGGATCCTGACCACTGCCTCCAGAAAGGATTTCGGACGGGGCGAATTCTGCTTTGTGCCTGAACGAACAGGCCATTTCACAGGTCCTGCACCCTCCGCAGGTCGGCATAGCGAAGACCATGCAGCCCCCCGTTCTGCAACCGCTGAAGCACAAGGCTCCGGTTCTTTTGTGAAAGCAGCAACTTTTGCACACCTTGGCGGGAATATGACTGCCGGCGGGGAGGGTGCGGTTTGGATTGTCCTTATAAAAACCGCACCCTCCCGTCGGGGACGGCAGCAAAGAGCTTGGGTCCTGCAGGGTGCCCTTACACCGGTAATCTCTTACTTCTCCTTCAGTATGCCCGCTTTTCTCATGATCTCCCGCACGACAACCCTGCGCTTGTCAAAGGTGGGGACCACCTCCTCGGGGGGGATATAACCCCAGCGGGAGTTCCGGTCGGCGCAGAACTTCTGATAGGCCGGATCGTGCGAGGCGGTGCGAATGGCTTTGACCAGGATGTCCGTCACGTGCTTCGGCATTTTCTGCGGGCCAATGAAAAAATTGGTCGATTCCCAGCTCACATCGTAGCCCAGCTCCTTCACGGTGGGAATCTGATCATAAGGGGCAGCCGCCCGTTTTTCACCCAGCGTGGCCAGGAAGCGCACCTGTCCGCCTTCGATCATTGCTTTTCCCGAACCCAGCGCCACCACTCCCAGATCCGTATGGCCGCCCGCCACCTGGGCAACGGTGACGGCGCCGGCTCCTGCCTGGGGGATCGTGTTGATCTTCAGACCGGTTCCCTCGATAAAGGACGTTGCGGCGACCCACCAGCTCTGTCCGATACCTGCGGTTGCCATGGACAGGACGCCGGGATTGGCCTTGCCGAAGGCAATCACCTCCTGGATGGTCTTGAATTGCCGCGGACCTTTTGTGGATGCCACGATGATGGGGAAGAAGGTCGTAAAGGCCCCGAGCTGGGTGAAGGCGTGATAATCATAGGGCAGTATGCCCTGCAGCTTGTTGGTGATGATCGTGGCCGAACCCCACCCGAAAGTGTATCCGTCGGGTTTGGCGTCGTGAATGGCCCGGTAGGCGATGGAACTGCCCGCCCCGGGTTTGTTGACCACCATAATGGGTTGACCCAGTATCTCGGAAACTTTTTGCAGTATGGGGCGAGCGATGACGTCCCCATCCGCCCCCGCCTCAACGCCGAGGATACATTCAATTGGCTTCACGGGGTATTTATCCGCGGCGTGAACCAGGCCTGAACCGAAAAAAGCGATGCAAAGCAACACACCCAGGCCGACCATGAAACGTTTTTTCATCTCTTTCTCCTTTCGCGATTGAATGTGGGCGGAGTCATAACCGCCTTTGCATTGAACGATCAACCTCTAGTCGCGCAATGGCGCACTCAAGGCGCAGTGAGCATAACCTCCTTTCCAGGGAACGCCCCGTTGTTCGATCTGTCTTGCAGTGACGCACCGCTTCCCCTTTCTGCCGGGAGCGTTGCTCCCTGAAACGGGCGCGCACCCTCCCGCGCCCGGCTTTCCAGGCGGGCGCAAGAGGGTCGTCGAGAAACCATGCTGTGGAGGGAGGCCCTGTGCTGCGGCGGGCCGCTTTCATATATAGAGG
>JBFMBA010000260.1:0-5399 GCA_040755475.1 Thermodesulfobacteriota bacterium | reverse complement strand
CCCCCCCCCCCCCCCCCCCCCCCCGCCCCCAACAAAGGGGGGACAGCTCCCGATTTTCCGGGGAAAATCGGGAGCTGTCCCCCCTTTTTCCCTTAGGTTTGGAGGGCCTCGCCCAGGCCGGCCCATTTGCCCGAGACATAGACGATCCGGCCCGTTTTCCAGGCGTACCGGCCCCGCCGCCACTGTTCCAGGCGGTCCTCGTCGATCAGCGTGATGGCCCTGCCTATGCAGTGCTGGGCGCAGCTCGGCGCCGCGCCGCCTTCCCTGCGTTCCCGGCAGAGGGTGCACTTGACGGGCATCCCGCTGCTGCCGTCCATCTCGATCACCCCGAACGGGCAGGCCTCCACGCAGGAGCCGCAGCCGGTACAGGAGTCCCTCACCACCTGGACGGTTCCATCGTCCCCTTTTACGATGGCCTCGACCGGGCAGGCCGCCAGGCACGCTGGCCGGTCGCAATGCTGGCAGAAGGTCGGGATGAAGTCCCGATGGAGGGAGCCGTCAATGAGGCGCGCCCCGGTCTCGAGCACCTTCATGGGACGGGGTCCCACACCCAGGCCAAGTTCCTGCTTGCAGGCCACCTCGCAGGTCATGCATCCCCAGCACCGGTCCAGATCGATCACCATGACAACCGCCCTGCTCAACGCCGCACCTCCTCTTCCGGCTCGCCGCCGCCGGCGGCGCCCTTTTTCAGGCGGCAGGCGATGCCCCGCATGGGCACGGATCCGATCCCTTCGGCGAAACGGTTCCAGGGAATGACCCGGTTGATGTTGGCCCTGCCCCGCCAGCCGGGCGTGGCCTGCACCACATCGGGGTGTATGCCCCGGGTGAGGACGGCAAATAGCGTCGCACTGCCCGTTGCGGTTTCGATGAGGACCGGATCCCCCTCCGCGATGCCGAGCCGGGCCGCCGTGTCGGGGTGGATGAGGATGCCGGGACGGGGGGCGATCTCCCGCAGGAGCGGGTTTTCCCGGTTCTCCGTGTGGCGGTAAACGGGCTGCCGCCATCCCGTGGTCAGGATGTAGGGCAGCTCCGCCGTCCGGCCCGGGGTATCGGGGCATTCAACGGCCTCCGTGAAGGCGGGAAGCGGGGCGCAGCGGTTTTTCTCCATGAGGGAGGCGTAAAGCTCCACTTTTCCCGACGGGGTGTTGAACCCCTTTTTTTCGTACTGCCGGTAGAGGAGCGGCGCGAAAATCCGCTTTTTCCGCTTGAACTCCTCGAAGGTCAGTCCCGTGGGGCTGATGAGGTGGTCATACATCTCCCCCGCATCGTTCCAGAAATGGTCGGCGACTCCGAGCTTTCGGGCGAGCGCGCAGACGATGTCCACGTCGGAACGCGCCTCGGCCAGCTCCGCCGCCTTCTGCTGGGCGATGGTGTAGGTGGGGCAGACCTGGAACGAGGAGATCAGGTTGTCCCGCTCCAGCCAGGAAGAGGCGGGCAGGACGATGTCGGCCATCTGCGCCGTCGGGGTCATGAACAGGTCGCAGACGGCGACGAACTCCAGCTTCCGCATGGCCCGCTCGACCCCGGGGGTGTTGGAATAGCTGATCAGGGCGTTGCTCCCGAAAATGAGCGCCGCCTTCACCGGATAGGGCTCCCCGGTGGCGATCGTTTCCCAGAGGGTCGGCATGTGCGCCGTCGGCACCGGCGAGAGCCGGTCGCAGAGGAGCGGAAAGGCGTCGAACCCCCTGCGCAGGGGGATTGTCTCCTCGTCCAGCAGGTCGTACCCGATGAACCTGTGGCTGTCCTGGCTCGTCTCGCCGCGCCGGGAGACGGTCACGTTGCCGCCGGGGATGCCGATGTTCCCCGTGACGGCCGCCAGGATCGAGACCGCCCGGCAGGCCTGGATGGAATCGTGGATTGTGTCCAGGGCGACGCAGCGGTATATCGCGGCGGGATCGGTCGTGGCGTAGAGCCGCGCCGCCTGGCGGATGAGCGAGGCGGGAACGCGGGTGACCGTTTCGCCCCATTCAGGGGTGTATTGCCGGACGTGCGCCGTCAGCCGGTCGAACCCGACGGTCCATGACTCGACAAAGGGCCGGTCGTACAGTTCTTCGCCGATGATGACGTGGAGCATGGCCAGGGCCAGGGCCGTATCGGTTCCCGGCCGGAGCTGGAGCCAGATGTCGGCCTTGGCCACTGTCTCGGACAGGTAGGGGTCCACGACGATGAGGCCCGCACCCCGCTGACGCGCATCCATGATCTGCGAAGCGATATGAGGCCAGGTGGAGGGGGGGTTGGTTCCCCAGACCAGCAGGCAACGCGTGTTTTCGAGGTCGGGGACTTCGGTGTAGTTGGCGCCGAAGGTCACGGTGTTGTCCACCAGGCGCGGCCAGAGGCACTGGGCCCAGCCGGCGGCGCCGTGGTTCACCGCGCCGAAGGCGTTGGCCAGGCGGCTGTACACCCGGGACCATCCCCGGATCGTGCCCTGGAGGAAGGCGACCCCCTGGGGGCCGTCCTGCTGCCGGTAGTGAAGCAGTTTACCGGCGATCCGGTCCAGCGCCTCGTCCCAGGAGATCCGTTCCCATTTTCCCTCTCCCCGTTCCCCGGTCCGCTTCAGCGGGTGCCGGAGCCGTCCCGGGTTGGTGACCAGGTCCCGGGCGGCCAGACCTTTGGTGCAGAGCGTCCCCCGGGAGATCGGGGATTCGGGATCCCCCTCCACCCTCTTGATTTCGCCGGTGGCCTCGTCGATGAAGACGAGCACTTCGCAGCACATGTTGCAGGAGTAGCATGCCGATTTGACGACGCGGGTCCCCGGCTTTGCCTCGACGGGCTGTACCTTAGGCGGCTCGGGCGTCTGCGGCAGGGCATCCGTTGCGGGCACGCGGGCGCGAAAGGCGGGATCGATCCGCCCGCCGATCAGGCCGAGGGCAAACCGGCGCCGGCGGTCTGCCGCGCCGCCGTTCGTGGGTGGTATCGCCCCCCCCTGCCTGGCGATCTGGTCAGGGACGCTCATGGGGCGATCTCCCTTTTCATGCGCCCCTTGCGGTTCACGTAGAGGTACACCGCCGCGAGAAGCGATATCCCGATGATGTCCGTGACCAGCCCCTGGTTGATCAGAAGGGTGCCGCTGATCAGCAGGAGTCCCCGCAGCAGGGGATGCAGGGGGATCTTCAGGTAGCCCACCACGCAGGCCGCCACGGCGAAAACCCCTGCAACGGCCGCCGAAACCGACCAGATGATCTCCAGAAAAGAACCCTGCATGAGCAGGTTCGGGCCGAAGACGAACATGTACGGCAGGATGAAGCTGACGGTGCCGAACTTGAAGGCGGTCCAACCCACCGTGTTGGCGTTCGCGCCGGCCAGGCCCGCGGCGACGTAGGAAGCCAGCGCGACGGGGGGGGTGATGGTGGAGATGCAGCCGTAGAAAAAGACGAACATGTGGGCGCCGATCTCCGAGAGGCCCATCTTGACCAGGGCCGGCGCCACCACCGATGCGAGGATCAGGTAGGCCGCCGTGGTGGGCAGCCCCATGCCCAGAACCAGCGAGGTGAACATGGTGAGAATCAGCGCCGCCAGCAGGCTGCCCTGCGAAAGGTCGATGATCAGGGTGGCCATTTTCGATCCCACCCCGGTCAGGGTGAGGATGCCGACGATGATTCCCGCGGCGGCGCAGGCAAGGGCGATCGAAAGGGCATCGTGGGCGCCCCCCTTGATCGCCCTGAAGATTTTTTTGAGAAATTCAAGGGAAAAGTCCCGCCTGGCGACCACATAGACAGCCAGCAGCGTGAGGATGGAGAAATAGGCGCCCTTGAAGGGCGAGTACCCGTAGATCAACAGGAAGATGAGCATCGCGATGGGGATGATGAAGTACCATCCCTCCTTGAGTATCTTCAATGTGGATACCTTGTCGCCGACGGCCTCGGAAAAGTCGATGTTTCCCTTGAGCGCCTGGAGGTGGACGATGATGTAGATCGTGATAAAATAGAGCAGCGCGGGGATGATCGCGGCCTTCATGATGCTGCTGTAGGGAACCCCGATGATTTCCGCCATGATGAAGGCGGCCGCCCCCATGACGGGGGGCATGATCTGGCCGCCCGTGGAGGCGATGGCCTCGACGGCGCCGGCCACCTCGGGGCGGTAGCCCTTCTTGATCATCATCGGGATCGTGATGGAGCCGGTGACCGCCACGTTGCCGGCGGCGGAACCGGAGATCATTCCCACGAGCGTGCTGAAGACGATGGCCGTCTTGGCGGTGGCGGCGCGGAGATTGGAGGTCAGCGAGGCGGAGAGCCTGAAGAAGAAATCGCCTACGCCGAATTCGCTCAGGAAGGCGCCGTAGATGCAAAAGAGGATGATGTAGCTTGCCGAAACGCTGATGGGGATGCCGTAGATCCCCTGGGTCGTCATGAACAGCCAGTTGAACACCCGCTCGACGCCGTAGGCCTTTGTCTGGAGCAGGCCCGGAAGGAAGCTGCCCACGAAGGGGTAGATCAGGAATACCGCGGCGACCAGGGACAGGACGAGGCCGATGGACCTCCGGGTCGCCTCGAGCACCAGCGCCACCATGACGATCCCCATGACCGTGTCCGTCGGGTTGGTCAGCCCGCCGCTCTCGATGATGTCCAGCCAGCGGACCATGGCGTAGACGCTGGTCCAGACGCTCAATGCCACCCCGATCACCTTGAACAGCAAACCCGCTGCGGAGAGCTTCTCTTTCCGGGGAAACAGAAGAAAGACGAGGACCAGCATCGCCATCAGATGGATCACCCTCAGGTTCATGGCCGAAAGCGTCAGTGTTCCCGAGACGTTCAGAAGGTGGAACAGTCCGATGGAAAAACCAATGGCGGCCGCCGCCCCGTCGATCACCCGACCGATTTTTTCATACATGATCAAACCCCCACGCAGCGGTGGAAAGAAGCGCTTATGGCATGACACCTCTTTCCACCGTTACAATCGCGGGCGGATGGTCGCCGGACCATCAGCCCCTATTTCTTCTCGTCGAAGTATTTCTTTGCGCCCGGGTGAATGGGAATCGGCAGCTGCGCCAGCGTCCCCCGGTCGATCTGCCTGGTGGTGGCGTTCATGGCAGCCAGCTCATCGAGGTGGTCGTAGAGGGCCTTCGTGACGTCGTAGACCAGCTTTGCGTCCATGGCCTTTTTGGTGATGAAGATGTTTTTGACGCCCAGGCACGGAATGTCCCTGTCCTGCTTATAGACCTCCTTGGGAATGACGATCTTGCTGTAATAGGGGTACTTTTTCAGCAGGTTGGCGAACTTGTCTTCATCGGGAACGATCAGCCGGATGTTCCGTGTCGTCGCGATTTCCGTGATCGCCGCTGTGGGATATCCCCCGAGGGCAAAGGCCGCATCGATATTGCCGTCGCCCAGCTGGCTGAAACCATCGGTGTAAGGCAGGTAGTTGGCGTTGATGTCGGACAGCTTCATCCCGTATTCCTCGAA